>NZ_JAKUDW010000046.1:0-43830 GCF_022662595.1 Bacillus cereus group sp. BfR-BA-01524
ATATACTATAAAAGGTGGATGTGACCTCTATGTGAACATAGAGTGAAAGATATGGGGATTTGAAAAATAGTACATATGAAATTGTTATTGCTAGCAATATTGAGCTAGGATATATAGTTTTCAAGCATAAAACAAAAAGAAGTCTGAATATAAATAAAAGTTGTAATCTATGAAAAAAAGGATTATGCTCAACTATATTATAAGAATATAAGGTTTGTCCCAATTGTTTAAGGGCTTTAAAAAGCTTTTTATTTATGAGGGGAAAGCTTCACTTTAATAAGGGAGTTAGTGATATGGAAGTAACAAAAAAACAAGGGCTGTATAATCGTCTTATACGATTAAACCCACCACAAATATTAGCGTTAGGTTTTTTCTGCTTAATTGTGGTTGGCGGTTTGTTATTAAAGTTACCATTCGCAACGAAAGCACATATTAGTTGGGTAGATGCTTTCTTTACAGCAACGTCAGCAGCGACCGTAACTGGTTTGGGAGTAGTGGATACAGCAAGTACATTTACGATGTTTGGCGAAATTGTTATTATGTTTTTAATTCAAACAGGTGGTCTAGGTCTTATGACAATTGCCATTTTAATTGTTTGGGTATTAGGCAAAAAAATCGGATTACGCCATCGTTTATTAATTGGAGAAGCATTTAATCAAACAAATATAGGTGGTCTTGTAAAATTAGTAAAGCGTGTCTTTATATTTTCGATTTGTATTGAGCTTATTGGGGTCATCTTTTTATCGTTTCGTTTTATTCCAGAGTTTGGTTTTGGAAAAGGTTTATACTATAGTATTTTTCATGTAATTGCATCTTATAATAATGCAGGATTTGCTTTATGGCCAGATAATTTAACAAGATATGTAGGGGATCCCATTATTAATATTGGGATTTGCTCTTTAATTGTAATAGGTGGACTCGGTTTTACCGTATTAATTGATATATGGTATAGTCGCAGTTTTCGAAAATTATCACTTCACTCAAAAATAATGATTATTGGAACAGTAGTGCTAAATGTTATAGCAATGATTGTGATTTTTGTATTGGAATATAATAATGTGAAGACGTTAGGGAATTTATCTTTAAATGAAAAACTGTGGGCTTCCTTCTTTCAAGGTATTACCCCGCGGACAGCTGGATTTAATACGGTTGACTATGGAGGTATGGAAGAATCATCTATATTATTTACGATGATTTTAATGTTTATTGGTGCAGGAAGTGTATCAACAGGTGGAGGGATTAAATTAACAACGTTTGTTATCTTAATTACATCTGTCCTTTCTTTAGAAAAAAGGAGGAAATTGTTTTATTTCAGCGTACAATTAAAATGTCGACAGTAACGAGGGCCTTAGCGATTGCTGTTGCCAGTCAAATACTTATTTTTGCAGCGGTATTTATATTAATGCTTACAGAAAACTTCAGCTTTATTCAATTATTATTTGAGACAATATCAGCGTTTGGCACAGTCGGATTAACGATGGGAATTACTGCAAAGCTATCGGCATTCGGAAAATGTATTATTATGTTTGTTATGTTCTGCGGATTAATTGGACCATTAACACTTGTGTTCTCTTTAGCGCGACCAGCAAAACAAAAAATAAAATATCCATCGGAAGATGTGTTTACAGGATAAGGTATCCCGCGTTAAGCGAGATACCTTTTTCTTTTTTAGAACAGGGAGAACAATAAGCCAATAAGTGCTACTCGGAATAAAATTGCGATAAGTGCAGCAATCCCACCGACAATTGCAGCAATACCGCCAGTTACAGTAGCTCCGCGATTATAAGCGTAAATACCGAGTAAAACGGAAACAAGACCAAATAGTGTTGGGAATGTAAATAGTGATAAAATAGATAGCGCAAGAGCGATAAAACCAGCAGTTGATCCAGCGGCGGATGATTTTACAACGTCTTTATCGTCTTTATCATCGTAATCATAATCAATCCGTTGTGGTGCAACCTCAGCAGCATATTCTTCTTTATAGTCACTATAATCACTATCTATTCTATCTCTTCTTTTATAATCATCAAATTTCTCAGTCAAAGTCATGACTCCTTTCATAACAAGGTTCAATAGTAGTATGTATCTCTTTTTCTTTTTTATCCCGCATTAACGGGCAGTAATATCTTTTAAAAGGAAGAAAATGTTTTCTTGAAATAGGAAAAGTTAGTATGACTTCCTCTATTTTGGAAAGTATAAAAAGGAATAATGAGGAAAGGGTGCAATACATAATGGAACATCCAATTGAAAATTTAATGAAAACGGCAATGACAAATTTAAAAGAGATGGTAGATGTAAATACGATTGTTGGGAGTCCGGTTTCAACAGCTGACGGAAATGTAGTATTAACAGTATCTCAAGTGGCTTTTGGTTTTGGAGCTGGTGGAAGTGATTTTAAAGGGGATTTTATTACTGAAAAACATAACGGTGGGCAAAATCAGCATAAAGAGAACAAGCAAGGGCATCCATTTGGAGGAGGAAGCGGGGCTGGGGTTTCCATTAGTCCAGTGGCTTTTTTAGTAGTTGGTTCTAACGGGGTGCAGGTATTACATCTCAACAGCAGTACACATTTAATTGAAAAGGCTTTAAATACTGTACCAAGCACTGTAGATAAATTTGTGAATGGTCGTCAAAAGTGAACTTGCATTTTTTAGGAATTATGATATATTAGAAAAAGTGCGCTTTAGGATGATCGGAATAATTGAAATGTAAATATATATGATGTATGGAATAAGGGAGAGGAATTTATGATTAATATCAAAAACTTAGTAGTTGGCTTATTTATGTTAGTAAGCGGCTTTGTTGTATATGTAATAAAAGAAAAAGCTCCATTCTAAAACAGACAAACCGTTAATGTCTGTTTTTAATTTACGGAAAAATGTTGACAAGTTATTGTATTGGTGTTAGAATTTTAATTCGTGTCTCGGTTACAGCTAGTGTAAAGTAAATATCTCTTATGAATGCAATACGAAAAGTTTGCGAAAGATCGGGTAATTTTATCAACAACTTTTGTGAACAAACCCTATAAATTGTATTTGTAAGCTATATATGTATACTAGTGAATCAAGGAGCGGTCAGTGGAACCGTAATGATGAGAGAGAGGTAGGGCTTTCATCCAGTATATGTTACTTTCCCGTTAGGTGAATATAAAAAAGAGGGCTCCTTTAAAAGGAGTCCTCTTTCATTTTTTAAGTGCGACTTTCAATTTGTTGACAAATTTCATCCGTTGTTAAACCGTGAGCTGTAATGACTGATCCTTTAATTGAGGCATCTGCAATGCCCATCACATTAGAATCTTGCCCAGTTACAACGCAACAATCACACCCTTGTGCATCCTGTTCTGAGTTAAGTGTAACAACTTCATGACCTTGTTGCTGAAGAGCTTGTTGAACGTCTGTTAATGAGTTTTCAACGCCAATTCTAGCCATAATTCTCACCTCCTACCATCTAATTGCTAGTATGCTCAAGTTCACTGCATTTATGAAAAGACGGTAGGAAGTAAATCTTTGTTTAGTCGTTATATACGCCAGTAAGCATTTGACTAACGAATTGATCGTTTAATGTATCTTGGGCAGAAGAAGTATTTGAATGGATGTCGATTGAAGCAATAAAATGATTATGTTCTTGCGTATTTGGTTCTACCTCTACGTAATTATCGAATTTACAAAAACCTTTCGTATCCATTAGATCAAATAATTGCAGCATTTCTACTACCTCTTGTCTCGTTCCTTTAATTTGTACACACGCCATATTTATTTCCTCCTTCATTTTGACAAATTGTTTTTTAAAAATAGGATTATGATTACGAAATGAAAAATATGAATGTTATTTTTAGACAGCGCTATTTTTGTTATTTTCCCCCTTTTTCAGCAAAAGTCGTTATATATTCCCGGATTTATAAAATCGGACGTCCGTTTATTGAATACAATAGATTCGTATCAATTGATGAAAATCCTTCTTTTAAACAAATATTTTTTTAGGGGAAATTGGTGAAAAAAATTTTTGTTTTTTTGTAAACGTTAACAATGTTGTTAAATCAATATAAGTAAAGAAGTACGTGCGATTAAAAATTATAAATTTTCTAAAAATTCACTTGATTTATTTAGAAAGGAGAGTAAACTAGGAAACAATAAAAAATTCATAGAACATAGGAGGCGCTTCTAGTGAATGAGCAATGGATTTTCTTAAATGGAGAATTTGTTCCAAAAGATGAAGCAAAAGTTTCAGTATATGATCATGGCTATTTATATGGCGATGGAGTATTTGAAGGAATTAGAGTTTATAGCGGTAATGTTTTCCGTTTGAGAGAGCATCTTGTCCGGTTGTATGAATCAGCAAAATCAATCCTTTTAGAAATTCCATATTCATTAGATGAAGTAACAAATATTGTTGTTGAGACGATTCGACAAAATAAATTATCTAATGGATACATTCGCCTTGTTGTATCAAGAGGAGCAGGAAATCTTGGATTGGATCCCGATTCATGTAAGAAGCCGAATGTAGTAGTAATTGCAGAACAATTATCTTTATTCCCGCAAGAATATTATGAGAAAGGAATTCCAGTTGTAACAGTTGCAACGCGCCGAAATCGTCCCGATGTTTTATCCCCTCAAGTAAAATCTTTAAATTACTTAAACAATATTTTAGTTCGTATTGAAGCGAAATTAGCTGGAGTACAAGAAGCACTTATGTTAAATGATCAAGGATATGTAGCTGAAGGATCAGGAGATAACGTGTTTATTGTTAAAGGAAATAAATTAATTACACCACCAAGTTCTGCTGGAGCGTTAGAAGGTATTACACGAAACGCCATTTTAGAAATCGGCGAAAAACTTGGGTATGACGTAAGAGAAGAGCTATTTACAAGACATGATGTATATGTAGCTGATGAAGTGTTTTTAACAGGAACAGCTGCTGAAGTTATTGCTGTTACGACAGTAGATGGTAGAACGATTGGTTTAGGGCAAACAGGTCCACATACGAACCGTTTATTAGAAGAGTTTCGTAAGTTAGTTGTAGAAGATGGAGAGAAAATTTACGCAGAAAATAAAGTTGTATAACAATTCTTTTTAACATAAAAAAAGCGTTGATAGGGAGGAGTAGTTGATTGTGAAGCCTCACAGAGAGTCGGTGGTTGCTGAAAACCGATGGTTCACGTCGACGAACATCGCCCTTGAGTGCTAAGCTAAAGCATTTGTCTAGGCTTAGACGGTAGCTCCGTTATTAGCTAGATCCATTTATGGATCACTGAGGCAAGAGTATTCTTGCAAAGAAGGGTGGTACCGCGAAATCTTTCGTCCCTTCAGCACATAGCTGGAGTGTGGACGTAGGATTTTTTTATTGTATAAAAGTTTGAAAAAGGGGGCTTATAAGAACAATGTCTTCAAAAACGGAAGAGAAACTGGCAACTGGTGCACAGCTATTGTTAGAAGCGCTAGAAAAGGAAGGCGTAGAAGTAATTTTCGGATATCCGGGTGGTGCCGTTTTACCTCTCTATGATGCACTGTATGATTGTGAAATTCCGCATATTTTAACAAGGCATGAGCAAGGGGCAATTCACGCTGCTGAAGGGTATGCCAGAATTACAGGGAATCCAGGGGTTGTAATTGCAACGAGTGGACCAGGTGCTACAAATGTAATTACGGGTCTAGCGGACGCGATGATCGATTCATTGCCACTTGTAGTATTTACAGGCCAAGTAGCAACAACGTTAATTGGGAGCGATGCTTTTCAAGAGGCGGATGTTATGGGACTTACGATGCCAGTGACAAAACATAACTATCAAGTGCGAAAGGCCTCAGATTTACCTCGAATTATTAAAGAAGCATTTCATATTGCTAAAACAGGAAGACCAGGACCAGTCGTTATTGACCTTCCGAAAGATATGGTAGTCGAGAAAGGTGAGCGATGTAGCAATGTACAAATGGATTTACCAGGATATAACCCTAATTATGAACCGAATCTACTTCAAATAAACAAATTACTACAAGCAATTGAAACCGCAAAAAAACCGTTAATTTTAGCTGGAGCAGGTATACTGCATGCGAAAGCTTCGAAAGAATTGACAAGTTTTGCCCGTAAATATGAAATCCCTGTTGTGCATACGTTACTTGGACTTGGTGGTTTTCCGCCAGATGATGGGCTATTTCTAGGGATGGGGGGAATGCACGGTTCTTACACAGCCAATATGGCGTTATATGAATGCGACTTACTCATTAATATAGGTGCGAGATTTGACGATCGTCTTACTGGGAATTTAGCTTATTTTGCTAAAGGGGCGACTGTCGCACATATCGATATTGATCCAGCAGAAATCGGGAAAAATGTGCCGACTGAAATTCCTATTGTTGCAAGTGCTAAGCAGGCGTTAGAAGTATTGCTTCAATCAGAAGGAAAGAAAGAAAATCATCATGAATGGCTCTCTTTATTAAAGAGTAGAAAAGAAAAGTATCCATTCTCTTATAAACGAAATTCTGAAAGTATTAAACCTCAATACGCGATTGATATGCTATATGAAATCACGAAAGGAGAAGCGATTGTAACAACAGACGTTGGGCAACATCAAATGTGGGCAGCACAATACTATCCGCTGAAAAATCCAGATAAATGGGTAACTTCTGGAGGATTAGGGACGATGGGATTTGGATTTCCGGCAGCAATTGGTGCACAAATTGCAAAACCAGATGAACTAGTCATTGCAATTGTCGGTGACGCTGGGTTTCAAATGACTCTGCAAGAATTAAGTGTATTAAAAGAACATTCTTTACCTGTTAAAGTATTTATTTTAAATAATGAAGCTTTAGGGATGGTAAGGCAATGGCAAGACGAATTTTATAATCAAAGATATTCACATTCTTTATTGTCGTGTCAACCAGATTTCGTCGCTCTTGCGAATGCGTATGGTATAAAAGGTGTTCGTATTGATGACCCACTTCTTGCAAAGAAGCAATTGAAGCATGCGATCGAATTAAAAGAACCAGTCTTAATTGATTGCCGTGTACTTCAATCTGAGAAAGTTATGCCGATGGTTGCGCCCGGGAAAGGTGTTCACCAAATGGAAGGAGTGAAAAAAAGGTGAAGAGAATTGTTACAGCGACAGTTCGTAATCAGAGCGGTGTGTTAAATAGAATTACAGGTGTTATGACCCGAAGGCATTTTAATATTGAAAGTATTTCAGTGGGGCATACGGAATCATCGGATATTTCACGGATGACGATAGTTGTGCATGTGGAAAGTGAACAGCAAGTTGAGCAGTTAATTAAACAACTGCATAAGCAAATCGATGTTCTGAAAGTATCAGATATTACAGAAGAAGCAATGATTGCTAGAGAGCTTGCTCTTATTAAAGTAGCAACTTCTGTAGCAAGGGCGGAATTATATAGTTTAATTGAACCGTTTCGAGCCGCTGTAATAGATGTTGGGAAGGATTCCATAGTTGTGCAAGTAACAGGTACACAAGATAAAGTGGAAGCGTTAATTGAATTACTTAGACCATACGGTTTGAAAGAAATTGCGAGAACAGGTGTAACAGCATTTACACGTAGTATGAAAAAACAAGATAAGCAAGTTATGTTAATTCAATAATCATTTAAATATAGGGGGAAATGAAAATGGCAAAAGTTTATTATGAGAAAGATGTAACGGTAAATGTATTAAAGGAAAAGAAAGTAGCAATCATCGGATATGGTTCGCAAGGTCATGCGCATGCGCAAAATTTACGTGATAACGGATTTGATGTAGTAGTAGGTTTAAGAAAAGGTAAGTCTTGGGATAAGGCGAAAGAAGATGGATTTTCTGTATATACAGTAGCAGAAGCGGCGGAAAAAGCTGATGTAGTAATGATTCTATTACCTGATGAATTACAACCAGAAGTATATGAAGCTGAAATTGCACCAAACTTACAGGCCGGAAACTCTCTCGTGTTCGCACATGGATTTAATGTTCATTTTGATCAAGTAAAACCACCAGCTAATGTAGATGTATTTCTAGTAGCTCCAAAAGGACCGGGGCATCTCGTACGCCGTACGTTCGCCGAGGGCGGGGCTGTTCCTGCATTATTTGCAGTATATCAAGATGCAACAGGAGTTGCGACTGAAAAAGCACTTTCTTATGCTGACGGAATTGGAGCAACGAGAGCTGGTGTATTAGAAACGACGTTTAAAGAAGAAACAGAAACAGATTTATTTGGAGAGCAAGCTGTACTCTGCGGCGGAGTGACTGCACTTGTAAAAGCAGGGTTTGAAACGTTAGTTGATGCGGGATACCAGCCTGAACTTGCATATTTTGAATGTTTACATGAACTGAAGCTTATCGTTGACCTTATGTATGAAGGTGGACTTGAAAATATGAGATATTCAGTTTCAGATACAGCGCAGTGGGGAGACTTCGTATCAGGACCACGCGTTGTTACTGAAGATACGAAGAAAGCGATGGGGGCAGTACTAGCAGAAATTCAAGATGGTACATTTGCAAAAGGCTGGATTGCAGAGCATAAAGCAGGAAGACCAAATTTCCACGCGACAAATGAGAAAGAGAATGAACATGAAATCGAAGTAGTTGGACGTAAATTACGTGAAATGATGCCTTTCGTACAGCCGCGAGTAAAGGTAGGGATTAAATAATATGAAGCAGATTTTGTTCATGGATACAACGCTTCGTGATGGCGAACAATCACCAGGAGTAAATTTAAATGAACAAGAGAAATTACAAATTGCTAGGCAATTAGAGAGGCTTGGTATTCATGTAATGGAAGCTGGATTCGCGGCAGCTTCCGAAGGTGATTTCCAATCAGTAAAACGCATCGCGAATACAATTCAAAATGCTACGGTTATGAGTTTAGCTAGAGCGAAAGAAAGTGACATTCGAAGAGCATATGAAGCTTTGAAAGGTGCTGTATCTCCTCGTCTACACGTATTTCTAGCTACAAGTGATATTCATATGAAATATAAACTTTGTATGTCAAAAGAAGACGTGTTAAATAGTATTCATCGTTCGGTTACGCTTGGAAAATCATTATTTCCGACAGTACAATTTTCTGCAGAAGATGCGACAAGAACATCGAGAGCATTTTTAGCTGAAGCAGTAGAAACTGCGATTCGCGCAGGAGCGAATGTAATTAATATTCCGGATACAGTTGGATATACGAATCCGGAAGAATATTATTCTCTTTTTAAATACTTACAAGAATCCGTTCCATCATATGAAAAAGCGATTTTTTCTTGTCATTGTCACGATGATCTTGGTATGGCAGTAGCAAATTCGTTAGCTGCGGTTGAAGGCGGAGCATTGCAAGTAGAAGGAACGATTAATGGCATTGGAGAAAGAGCAGGGAATGCAGCGTTAGAAGAAGTTGCGGTTGCTCTTCATATTAGAAAAGATTTTTATAAAGCAGAACCTTCGATGACGTTAAAAGAGATTAAGGCAACGAGTACATTAGTAAGCAGGTTAACGGGTATGGTTGTACCGAAAAATAAAGCAATCGTTGGAGCGAATGCTTTTGCTCATGAATCAGGCATCCACCAAGATGGGGTTCTAAAAGAAGTAACAACTTATGAAATTATCGAACCGGCGCTTATAGGGGAATCTCAAAATCTCTTTGTACTTGGGAAACATTCTGGCCGTCATGCGTTTACGGAAAAGATGAAAGAGCTTGGTTATGAATTTACAAATGAAGAGCGAGATGCGGTATTCGAAGCGTTTAAAAAATTGGCTGATCGTAAAAAGGAAATTACTGAGGAAGATTTACGCGCACTTATGCTTGGTGAAGCAGCATTTGCAGCCCAGCAATATAACATTACGCAATTACAAGTGCATTTCGTATCAAATAGTACACAATGCGCAACAGTTGTGCTGAAGGATGAGGAAGGAAATGTGTATGAAGATGCAGCCACTGGTTCTGGTAGTATTGAAGCGATATACAATGCGATTCAAAGAATTTTAGGACTAGAATGTGAATTGGCAGATTATCGCATACAATCTATTACACAAGGTCAAGATGCACTTGCTCACGTTCACGTTGAATTAAAAGAAGGTAGTCACCAAATATCAGGTTTCGGAGTTGCGCAAGACGTATTGGAAGCGTCGGCGAGAGCTTATGTCCATGCAGCAGGGAAATTAAAATCTCTTATAGCGCTTGTGAAATAAATATTTGATAGGTGAGAGAAGTTTTCCTCACCTATCAAATTAAAGTTCTGAAAATTCAGTTAAAGGAGTGTTGAAAATGGAAAAACGTATCGTTTGTTTAGCTGGTGATGGTGTCGGTCCAGAAGTTATGGAAAGTGCGAAGGAAGTATTGCATATGGTAGAAAGGCTATATGGACATCATTTTCATTTGCAAGATGAGTACTTTGGTGGTGTTGCTATCGATTTAACTGGGAAACCATTACCACAGCGAACACTTGCCGCCTGTTTAGCGAGTGATGCGGTTTTACTTGGAGCAGTAGGTGGACCAAGGTGGGATAGTGCGAAAGAAAGGCCTGAGAAAGGATTATTAGCATTAAGAAAAGGACTCGGTGTATTTGCGAATGTTCGCCCTGTAACGGTAGAAAGTGCAACTGCACATTTATCACCATTAAAAAATGCTGATGAAATTGATTTTGTTGTCGTTCGTGAATTAACAGGCGGAATTTATTTTTCTTATCCGAAAGAGCGAACGGAAGAAGTGGCGACAGATACACTTACGTATCATCGCCATGAAATTGAACGTATCGTTTCGTATGCTTTTCAATTAGCGAATAAGCGGAAGAAAAAAGTAACATCTATTGATAAAGCGAATGTTTTAGAGTCTAGTAAACTATGGAGAACTGTGACAGAAGAAGTAGCACTTCGCTACCCAAATGTGGAAGTAGAACACATTTTAGTAGATGCAGCGGCTATGGAATTAATTCGAAATCCAGGAAGATTTGACGTTATTGTAACGGAAAATTTATTTGGTGATATTTTAAGTGATGAGGCTTCAGTATTAGCTGGATCATTAGGAATGCTGCCATCAGCAAGTCACGCTGAAAAGGGGCCTTCATTATACGAGCCTATTCACGGATCAGCACCGGATATTGCGGGGAAAAATAAGGCAAATCCAATTGCGATGATGCGTTCTGTTGCAATGATGCTTGGGCAATCGTTCGGATTAACGAGAGAAGGATATGCAATTGAAGAAGCAGTTTCTGCAGTCCTTAAATCAGGAAAATGTACAGCAGATATCGGAGGGACTGAAACGACAACTTCATTTACAAAGGCAGTCATTCAAGAAATGGAAGAGCAAGCGTTAGTAGGGAGAGGAAAATAATGGGGAAAAGGTTACTAGATAAGCTTTGGGAAAGACATGTAGTTGCGACAAATGAAAATGGATTGGATTTATTATATATCGATCTACATCTTGTTCATGAAGTAACGTCACCGCAAGCCTTTGAAGGCTTGCGGCTTACAAATCGAACAGTCCGCAGACCAGATTTAACATTTGCAACGATGGATCATAATATTCCAACGAAAGATGTTTGGAATATTACCGATCGCATTGCGAAGCAGCAACTAGATACACTTCGGGAAAACTGTAAACAATTTCAGGTGCCATTAGCGGATATCGGAGATGAAGAGCAAGGGATCGTTCATGTTATAGGACCAGAACTTGGGCTCACACAGCCAGGAAAAACGATTGTTTGTGGTGATAGTCATACAGCGACACACGGTGCTTTTGGCGCACTAGCGTTTGGGATTGGTACGAGTGAAGTGGAACATGTATTGGCAACGCAAACGTTATGGCAACGAAAGCCGAAAGCGATGGGCATTGAGTTAAAAGGAAGGTTACCGCAAGGTGTTTATGCGAAAGATATTATTTTACATCTCCTTTCAAAGTACGGAGTAGCAGTTGGAACAGGTTACGTAATGGAATTTTACGGAGAGGCCATTCATGCTCTGGATATGGAAGAGAGGATGACGCTTTGTAACATGGCAATTGAAGGGGGAGCGAAGGCTGGCATTATTGCACCAGATGAAAAAACGGTTGCTTACGTAAAAGGACGTAAATATGCACCGAAAGAATATGAATCTATTAAGAAAAAATGGTCGGAACTTTATACAGATTTAGATGCAGTTTATGATTTACATATTATAGTAGATGTTACGGATTTAGCGCCGTACGTTACGTGGGGAACAAATCCTAGTATGGGTGTTCGGATTGATGAGAAATTGCCAGAAAAGCATGATGCAAATGACGAAAGGGCGTTTTCTTATATGGGGTTGAGTCCCGGCCAAAGTACGTATGACATTCCAGTTCAACATGTTTTCATTGGATCTTGTACAAATTCCAGGCTTTCTGATTTAGAAATTGCTGCATCTGTCGTGAAAGGTAAAAAAGTAAAAGAAGGTGTGCGAGCACTTGTTGTACCTGGATCTCAAAGGGTAAGAGAAGCAGCGATGCATAAAGGATTACATCGCATATTTGAAGAAGCTGGATTTGAATGGAGAGAGCCCGGATGTTCAATGTGTCTAGGTATGAATCCAGATCAAGTGCCTGAAGGAGAACATTGTGCCTCTACGTCAAATCGCAATTTTGAAGGAAGACAAGGAAAGGGAGCACGAACGCACTTAGTTAGTCCGGCAATGGCGGCAGCGGCTGCGTTATATGGTCATTTTGTTGATATTAGAAAGGAGAGTTATGATGGAGCCATTTCGTATTCATAAAGGTACTGCCGCAGTACTGATGAATGATAACATTGATACAGATCAAATTATTCCGAAGCAATATTTAAAGAGAATTGAAAGAACCGGGTTTGGAAAGTTTTTATTTGATGAGTGGCGATATGATAATAATCGCCAAGAAAACCCTAATTTCCCACTTAATGCACAAGAAAGAAAAGGAGCCAGTATATTAATTACAGGTGATAATTTTGGATGTGGCTCGTCAAGAGAACATGCTCCGTGGTCACTTGCTGATTATGGTTTCCGCGTTATTATCGCTGGAGGATTTGCCGATATCTTTTATATGAATTGTATGAAGAATGGCATGTTACCGATTGTAATGGATAAAGATATACGTGAACAACTTGCTAAAACAGATGCGAGGGAACAAATCAAAGTAGATTTAGAAAATGAAGTAATTACAACGAATACGCACAGATTCCATTTTACAATTGAGAAAATGTGGAAAGAGAAGTTATTAAATGGTTTAGATGAAATTAGTATTACAATGCAATATGAAAAAGAAATAAAAGAGTATGAAAGAAAAGTGGCTTTACATTAAAAAAGTGACGGAATATTAAAAATGTATTTACATTCAAAATTAACTGTTATATACTATGTGAAAATCAGAGGAGAAAGGGAGTAAGTATTATGAATATCGTGCGATCTATTACAATGCTTACACAACTACATCATCATACATGAAACCCTTGAACCTAGCGTGAAAACGTGTAGGTACAAGGGTTATTCCCGTTGTACCTACACTCTACTGAAGAGCCTTGTAGGTATTTTGTCTACAAGGCTCTTTTTATTTTCGGCTTAGGTGAATGAAATAGGCATACATTAGAAGAGGAAAGGTGTGAAAATTCAGATGACAAAATGGAGACGGGCAAACCCGAATGGAACGAGAGATTATTTATTCGAAGAATGTACGTTAATTGAAGAAGTGGAGCAAAAATTAAGGCTTACTTTTTTAGAGAGAGGTTATGAGGAAATAAGAACACCTACAATTGAATTTTATGATGTTTTTGCATTTCAAAATAGACCGATAGATGAAGAGAAGATGTATAAATTTTTTGATGAAAAGGGAAGGATTATCGTTTTACGTCCAGATATGACAATTCCTTTAGCGAGAGTTATTGGAACACAGAGATGGGATACGCCACTTAAATTGACGTATAGCGGGAATGTATTTCGAGCGAATGAATCCCATTCTGGAAAATATAATGAAATCGTACAAAGTGGTATTGAAGTTATCGGGATTGATAATGTAAGAGCTGAAATTGAATGTGTAATAAGTGTCATTCAAGCACTTCAAAAGTTGAAGGTGCAATCTTTTACAATTGAGATTGGGCAAGTACAGTTATATAAATGTATTGTAAAAAAACTCTCCATCCATGATGAAGAAGAAAGAGTACTTAGAACGTATATAGAAAGTAAAAATTATGCTGCCCTCTCAAATTTTATCGGAGAAAAGAAATTAGATCGATGCGATGAGACAGTAAGATTACTTGAGAAATTGCCAAGGCTATTTGGAAATTTAGAAGTTATTGAGGAAGCAGAAAAGCTTGCTTCAAGTAATGAAATGAAAATGGCAATTGCAAGAGTAAAAGAAATGTATGAAACAATTGAAACGTTAGGATATGGTTCTTACATATCAATTGATTTAGGTATGATTCAACACTTAGATTACTATACGGGTGTTATTTTCAAAGGATATATATATGAAATTGGGGAAGAAATCGTTAGTGGCGGAAGATACGATGAGCTAATTGGGAATTTTGGAGAAATGCTGCCGGCTGTTGGACTCGCGGTGCAAGTAAATCAAATTGTGAAGGCGCTGCAAGAGCAGCAAGAACCATATGAACGAAATCAAATTGATATTGTGATTCATTATGAGTTAAATAGATTAGCAGAAGCAGAAAGGTTACGAAATTTACTTCGAAAGGACGGTAAGAATGCCTGGTTATCTTTATTTTCTAATTTAAATGATACCTTTCAATTTGCAAGAAAAAATAAAATAGGAACAGTCGTTGAGGCAAAGAATGAATACTTAGTGGAATATGTATGGAATGAAAAATGGGTAGTCCAGAAAGAAGGAGAGACTTCATGCGTAACATTCAAATTGCGTTAACGAAAGGAAGATTAGAAAAACATGTAATTCCACTTTTTGAGCAGATTGGAATTGATTGTTCCGAGCTCAAAAATAAAGGTCGGAAGCTTGTATTTCAAAGTAAAAATACAAATGTTTCATTTATTTTAGTAAAGGCGGTTGATGTTGCCACTTATGTAGAACATGGGGTAGCTGATATTGGGATCGTTGGAAAAGATATTTTAATGGAAAACGAGAAAGATATTTATGAAATGCTGGATTTAGGAGTGGGGATTTGTAAGTTTTGTGTTGCTTCTATTCCTACGTATAACCCGAAGAGTTATCGGAAGAAAAGGATTGCTACGAAATACCCACATATTACTTCTACTTATTTTCATGATAAGGGAGAGGATGTAGAAATTATTAAAATAGAAGGTTCTGTAGAAATCGCTCCTCTTCTTGGATTGGCAGATGCGATTGTAGATATTGTTGAAACAGGAAAAACATTACAAGAGAACGGACTTATTGTATTTGAGGAAATGCACTTTATATCGGCTCGGATGATTGTAAATAAGGCAGCCTTAAAAACTAAAAAAGACGAAATATTCAGTATTATAAATATGATGGAGCAAGAAATCTTATCAGGGAAATAGGAGGACTTAAAATGGAAATCATTTATGAAGACTTTAAGGAGGCATTATCTAAAATAAAAGTGCTAAGAGAAAACGCTAATATAATAGAAGAAACTGTTCAAAGAAGTGTAAGAGAAATCATTAGAAATGTAAGGGAAGGGAAAGATGAGGTTTTATCTTTCTATACAAAAAAGTTTGATGGTGTAGAGATGAAAGATTTTCGTGTAAGTGAAGAAGAAATACAGCAAGCGAGTATGTTTGTAGAGAATTCATTTTTAGAAGCTTTAAAAGAGGCGAAGAAAAACATTGTTTCGTATCACGAAAAGCAAAAGAAGCACTCAATATTCGATTGTGAAAGTAAAGGCATAATTAGAGGGCAGCTCATTCGGCCATTAGAAAATGTAGGTGTATATGTACCAGGCGGGACAGCCTCATATCCTTCTTCAGTATTAATGAATGTATTGCCAGCGAAACTCGCAGGTGTGAAAAAGATTGTAATGGTAACACCACCGAGGAAAGGAGGAATTGATCCTCATATATTAGCTGCTGCAAATCTTGCGGGAGTAGATGAAATTTATACGATAGGTGGCGCGCAAGCAATTGCTGCTTTAGCATACGGGACGGAATCGATTCCGAAAGTGGATAAAATAGTTGGACCGGGAAATTTGTACGTCGCTCTAGCGAAACGAGAAGTATACGGAATAGTAAACATCGATATGATTGCTGGCCCATCAGAAATTGTAGTTGTCGCGGATGAAACGGGTAATGCAAAGTATATCGCAGCGGATTTATTATCGCAAGCAGAGCATGACGAGAGAGCAACGGCGATTTGTATTACAACGAATATGGAACTAGCTAAAGAAGTAGAAAAAGAGGTAGAAAGACAGTTAGAAATGTTACCAAGAAGTGAAATTGCACGTGAATCGATAAAGAGAAATGGAGCCATCTTTATCATTCCTTCCTTAGATGAGGCACTAAAATTATCAAATGAAATTGCTCCAGAACATTTAGAGTTACATATAAAAGAACCGATGAATGCTCTAGATTATGTGAAACATGCAGGCTCTATTTTCCTTGGGGCATATGCGCCTGAACCGCTCGGGGATTATTTGGCGGGACCGAATCATGTATTACCAACGAGCGGAACGGCAAGATTTTTTTCTCCGTTATCAGTCGATGATTTTGTGAAAAAATCAAGTTTTATTTCTTATACGGAGGAAGCATTAAAAAATGTACAGCATCATATTGTAGAGCTTGCAAATAAAGAAGGGTTACATGCACATGCGAGAGCAATCCAAATAAGGTTTGAGGAGGGAAAATAATGCGTCAGTCCAGTCAAGTACGTGAGACGACAGAAACAAAAATTAAATTAAGTTTGCAGCTTGATGAAAGTACGAATGTATCTATTCAAACGGGTGTTGGTTTTTTCGATCATATGCTGACTTTATTTGCTAGGCATGGAAGATTTGGATTGCAAGTTGAGGCAGAAGGTGATGTATTTGTCGATGCACATCACACCGTTGAAGATATTGGAATTGTACTCGGAAATTGCTTGAAAGAAGCATTGCAAAATAAAGAGAGAATTAATCGTTACGGTTCAGCGTATGTACCGATGGATGAATCTTTAGGATTTGTCGCAATTGATATAAGTGGACGCTCATATTGTGTATTTCAAGGGGAATTAACAAATCCGAAGCTCGGGGATTTTGATACAGAATTGACGGAAGAATTTTTTAGAGCAGTTGCACATGCTGCCAATATTACATTACATGCGCGCGTTCTATACGGAAGTAATACACATCACAAAATTGAAGCATTATTTAAAGCTTTTGGTAGAGCGCTTAGAGAAGCGGTCGAAAAAAATGCCAACATTACTGGTGTAAATTCAACGAAAGGGATGTTGTAATTGATTGCCATTATAGATTATGGAATGGGGAATATTCGTAGTGTAGAGCAAGCATTAACATATATTGGGGCAGAGCACATTGTAACGAGTGACAAAGAAGAGATATTGAGAAGCGATGGCGTGATTTTACCAGGAGTAGGTGCATTTCCGAAAGCGATGGAAGTATTAGAAGAAAGAGATTTAGTGTGTGTACTAAAAGAAGTTTGTGATATAGGAAAACCACTCCTCGGTATATGTTTGGGCATGCAGCTTTTATTTGACCGAAGTGAGGAACTAAAAGATTGTAGTGGGTTAGGTTTACTACCAGGGGAAATTCGTAAGTTAAAAGTTTCGTATAAAATTCCTCATATGGGATGGAATGAATTAAGGAAGGAAAGAGAATTTCCGCTTTGGAATGGATTAGTGGATGGTTCTTTCGTGTATTATGTTCACTCATATTACGCGGATTGTCCAGATGAAATTGTATGCGGAGTAAGTGATTATGGAATGCAAGTACCAGGGTTTGTAGCGAAAGGAAATGTATTTGGTGCACAGTTTCATCCAGAAAAAAGTGGTGAAATTGGCATGCAAATATTAAAAAATTTTCAAGGGGTGGTAGAAACATGGAAGTCTTCCCAGCTATCGATTTAAAAGAAGGAAGATGCGTTAGACTTTATCAAGGAGAGTTTAGTAAAGAAACGGTGATGAATGAAGATCCGGTAGCGCAGGCAATCATATTTGAAAAGCTTGGAGCGGAAATACTACACATTGTTGATTTAGACGGTGCAATTGCTGGCGAGTCGTTAAATTTGCCTGTCATTGAAAAAATCTGTAAGGCGGTACGCATTCCTGTGCAAGTTGGAGGAGGAATTCGTTCACTTGTAGCGGTGGAGAAGTTATTGTCAGTAGGTGTAGAAAAAGTGATTTTAGGAACAGCAGCTCTTTATGATAAGTCATTTTTAGAGGAAGCAGTTCGTCTATATAAAGAGAAAATCATTGTTGGAATTGATGCGAAAAATGGTTTCGTAGCAACGAGAGGTTGGCTTGATCTGTCTGAAATTTCTTATATTAATTTAGCGAAACAAATGGAAAGTTTAGGTGTTCAAACGATTGTGTTTACAGACATTTCGAAAGACGGGACGCTTGCAGGGCCAAATTTTGAACAATTGGCGTTACTTCAAAAAAGTGTGGGTATTCGTCTCATTGCCTCTGGAGGAGTGGCATCTATTCAAGATGTGAAAAAGTTAAATGATATGAATATATATGGTGTCATAATTGGAAAGGCGCTTTACGAGAAAACGATTGATTTAGAAGAAGTGTTACAGGTAACGAAGTTATGTTAGCGAAACGAATTATTCCATGTTTAGATGTGAAAGAAGGGCGAGTCGTAAAGGGTGTAAATTTTATAGGATTACAAGATGTCGGTGATCCGGTTGAAATAGCTGAAGCATATAACGAGGCAGGGGCAGATGAAATCGTATTTTTAGATATTACGGCGACCCATGAAGGAAGAAAAACGATTATAGATGTTGTAGAAAAAACAGCAGCAAAAGTATTTATTCCTCTTACGGTTGGCGGGGGGATTTCAAGTGTGAAAGATATGTACAATTTACTAAGAGTTGGAGCAGACAAAGTTTCAATAAACTCAGCGGCAGTGCGAAACCCGAAGCTAATCGAAGAAGGGGTAGAACACTTTGGATCACAATGTATTGTCGTGGCAATTGACGCTAGAAAAGTAGCAGAAGATAAATGGAACGTATACGTCAACGGCGGAAGAGTTGATACAGGAATGGATGCCATAGAATGGGCGAAGCGTGTTGTTAAGCTCGGGGCGGGTGAAATTTTGTTAACGAGTATGGATGCAGATGGAACGAAAAGTGGATATGACCTTCGTTTAACAGAAGAAATTTCAAAAAGTGTTTCCATTCCAGTCATCGCATCAGGGGGCTGTGGTCATACGGATCACATTGTAGAAGTTTTTCAAAAGACAACAGTTGATGCAGCGTTAGCGGCATCCATATTTCATTATGGTGAGGCGACAGTGCAGAGTGTAAAGCGAAAATTAAGAGATGCAAATGTTGAGGTGCGGTTATGAAACCTAATTTTTCAAAAGGATTAATACCAGCAATTGTCATCGAAGAAGGTACGAAAGAAGTTTTAATGCTAGCTTATATGAATGAAGAAGCATATGAAAAAACGTTGGAGACGAAAAGAACATGGTTTTATTCTCGTTCGAGGCAGTCGTTATGGAATAAGGGAGAAACATCAGGGAATGTCCAATATGTGCAATCTCTATACTTAGATTGTGATCACGATTCAATTGTTGTGAATGTGAAACAAGTAGGACCTGCTTGTCATACGGGGGAGAAGACATGCTTTCACTATCAAATTATATAGGGGGATACATATGGAAAATGCCTTTAAGTTGCTGTATAAAACAATTGAAGAACGAAAGGAAAGCCCACTTCCTGAATCATATACAAATTATTTATTTTCAAAAGGAGAAGATAAAATTTTAAAGAAAATTGGTGAAGAGTGCGCTGAAGTAATTATCGCATGTAAAAATAATGATAAAGAAGAAGTAGTGAAAGAAATGGTTGATGTATTTTATCACTGTTTCGTTTTATTAGCTGAAAAAAATATTGCATTGGAAGATGTCATGCGAGAGGTGAAAGAACGAAATGGAAAGCTTTCGAGAGTTGGGGATAGAATGGAAATAGATACATTATAAGGAGGAATGTATATGAAAGTAGATTATCATCTTCACTTAGAAGAAGGACCGTATTCAATAAGATGGCTTGCTAAAATAAATGAAGCATTGGAATGTTATGAACCGCTTCAAGAAAGGCATTCTATTGATTGGCTTATGAAAACACAAGAGCGTTTGCAAAAGCGTGTGAAGGAGGGGCCATTTACAAGAGAATGGATGGATCTCTATTTAGAAGAAGCTGTGCGAAAAGGAATAAAAGAAGTGGGAATTGTTGATCATCTATATCGTTTTCATGAAGCGAAAGGATATTATGAAAAATATGTAGATATTAGTGATTCTAGGCTTGGTCGTATACAGAAGGAATGGTTAGATCAAGTAAGGGTAGTTTCACTGTATGATTTTACAAAGGCAATTGAAGAGGCGAAAGAACGATGGAGTAAAAGAGGTGTCACGCTTAAACTTGGAATTGAAGCGGATTATTTTACCGGTTGTGAAGGAGAGTTAAAAGAATTATTAGGGCTAGGAGACTTTGATTATGTAATTGGTTCCGTTCATTTTCTAAATGGCTGGGGATTTGATAATCCAGATACGAAAGAATATTTTGAAGAGCATGACCTACGCGCATTATACGATACGTTTTTTAAAACAGTTGAGAGTGCGATTCGTACCGAGTTATTTGATATTATCGCTCATCTAGATAATATAAAGGTATTTAATTATCGATTGGATGAGAATGAACAGCTTTCTTATTATAAGGAAATTGCCTGTGCGTTAGTAGAAACGAATACGGCAACAGAAATAAATGCAGGATTGTATTATCGTTATCCTGTTCGTGAAATGTGCCCAAGTCCACTATATTTACAAGTATTAGCTGAGTATGGTGTTCCAATTACGATTTCTTCGGATGCCCATTATCCAAATGATTTAGGAAACTATGTACAAGAAAATGTACAAACATTACGAGCTCACGGTGTTACTCAGGTTGCAACATTTACGAAGCGAGCAAGAGTAATGAGGTCGCTTGGAGAAGAAGTAACAAATTCAAAATGAAACGCGATTTTTTGATGAAAACCGTCCTTTTTGTTCAAAATAATAAAGAATGAAAAGGAGGGTAAGAAATGGCGAAACAACAAAATAAACAAAATGTACAAGGTGCACAGCAACAAGCTTATACTTCTGAAACGAATGCTGCATCTCAATCGGTTATTGAGGAGCAAATTAGCGATACGGTTGCAGAAGGAACTATTGATGTGAAGCTCGGAAAAGAATCGCAGGAAAAAGCGTAAGAAGAGGGGAGAGTTGCATCTCCTCTTTTTTTATGGAAAAGTGTCGATTTTCAAAACTATAATCAAATTCCTTGGTTTTTATATGTGGATTTCTTACAATGAAATATAAGAGATATCTTATTTTCTATAGAAGAGGTGTTAGTAGTGGCAAAAATATTAGTAGCGGGAAAAATTCCGGAAATTGGATTAGAACTATTAAGAGATCATGATGTAGAAATGTACGATAAAGAGGAGTTAATTTCTATAGATGAATTAACAGAGCGTGTAAAAGATAAAGATGCATTGTTAAGTTTACTTTCGACAAAAGTGCCAAAAGAAGTTATTGATGCGGCACCTCATTTAAAGATTGTTGCAAACTATGGTGCTGGTTACGACAATATTGATTACACGTATGCGGGCGAAAAAGGAATTGCAGTAACGAATACACCGAAAGTATCAACGGAAGCGACTGCAGAATTAACATTTGCACTTCTTTTAGCAGCGGCGCGTAGAATTCCTGAAGGGGATACGTTATGTCGTACGACTGGATTTAACGGGTGGGCACCGTTATTTTTCTTAGGAAGAGAAGTCCACGGTAAGACAATTGGAATTATTGGTCTTGGAGAAATCGGGAAGGCTGTTGCAAAACGTGCGAAAGCATTTGGAATGGATGTTTTATATACAGGGCCAAATCGTAAACTTGAAGCTGAAAGTGAACTGGGAGCAACGTATGTGACGTTGGAAGAATTATTACAAACAGCAGACTTTATTACAATTAACTGTGCTTATAATCCAAAATTACATCATATGATTGATGAAAAGCAGTTTAAAATGATGAAGAACACAGCGTATATTGTAAATGCTTCACGTGGACCAATTATGAATGAAGCAGCACTTGCTCATGCATTAAAAACGAATGAAATTGAAGGGGCAGCTCTTGATGTGTTTGAATTTGAACCGAAAATTACAGAAGAGTTAAAAGGATTAAAGAATGTAGTACTTGCTCCACACGTAGGGAATGCAACATTTGAAACTCGTGATGCGATGGCTGAAATGGCTGTCAGAAATATTATAGCTGTATTAAATGGCGAAGAGCCAGTAACACCTGTAAATCAAAAGGTATTAGTTACAAAATAAAAAGAAACCTTCCGGACTCGGAAGGTTTCTTATTTTTCTTTATTCGTTTTTTTAGAAGGTCTTTGTCTAATGAATTGAGATAACATGTACAAAATATATAGTGGAATGGCAATGAATAAGAAAACAGAAAAATTGCCAAATCCTGTTTGATACATTGTAATAATGATTCCAACTAAAAATAGTGTAATAATGATGCTATATCGTGGAATTGGTACATCTTTTAAACTTGGGATACGAATGCGGCTCACCATTAAAAATGCGAACGTTACAAATACGGTAATAAGAACGATTTTTGGAATGGTATGTGAAAATAATGTTAAGAAAGCAACAAGCCCTCCCGCTGCTGTAATCGGTACTCCAGTGAAATATTTCATTGAAGTAGAAGATGGTGTTACATTAAATCGTGCTAAACGATATGCTCCGAAAAGAGGGAATAATCCCGCTATGTATAATCCGATGATTCCGTAGTTTGAGAAAGATGTGTAATACATTAAAACAGCAGGTGCTGCACCAAATGTTACGACATCTGCAAGCGAGTCGAGCTCTTTTCCCATTTGTGAATCAACACGTAATAAACGAGCAACACGACCATCAAGACTATCTAACATCATCCCGATAAGTACTAAAATAGCAGCTGATTTATAATATCCTAAAGATGCATAGCCGATTGATAAAAATCCGCTATATAAATTTCCGAGCGTAAATAAGTTTGGAATAGCTGCTCTATACAAAATCTGATCCCTTGCTTTCTGTAATGAATTCTTAATTAGTGTATGAAAGTTTACTTATTTTATCATACCATAAATTTATTCCTCATACGAAAGAAATTACCAATTTGTGAAAGATTTCATAGAAGGATGGTTTGAAAATTAAGTGGAAATAAAAAGAGGAAGCAACTTGTATAAAGTTGCTTCCTTTACTATTCAAATTTTGTTGTCATCGTTCCAGTTTTATATCGATTATTAGGGTCGAAGCGTAATAAATCTCCATAAATTAATTTGTCGGAGAATTTTAATTCCGTTTTTGCTTTTTCAATGTACGGCTGACATAGTGTTATATCAGTTTCTTCACCCGTACCTCTTTTGTAGCACAAATTTTTTGTATAAATATATTCGTCAGAAACAAAGCTACCATCACGCATTACCATAAGTGGGTCTTTTTCTTTAATAAATAAGTCAGTTCCAAATTCAACTGATTTATTTGTTTTAATACCAAGTAAGTGAAGGAGCGTTGGCTTAATATCAATTTGACCGGAAACTTTAGAAACAACTTTTCCTTCTTGACCAGGCACATGAATAATGAGAGGGACTCGTTGTAATTGCATAGAATCGAATGGTGTAATAGTATCTTTCCCTAGGAACTGTGCCATAGCTGCGTTATGATTTTCAGAAATACCATAATGATCACCATAAATGACAATAACGGAATTATCATACAGTCCTTCTTCTTTTAATTGTTTAATAAATAATTTAAGAGCTTCATCTGTGTAACGAACAGTTGGGAAGTAGCGGTTTACGACACCACTTTCCGAGTTGAATTCATCAACATATTGATCTTCCGGATTTAGAAGAAATGGAAAATGATTTGTTAATGTAATAAATTTTGTATAGAACGGTTGCGGTAAAGATTTTAGCTTTGGAATAGATTGTTCAAAGAACTCTTTATCTTTTAATCCCCAACCGACAGACATTTGTTCCGTTCCTGCGTAATCATTTAAATTAAAGTAACGATCATATCCAAGCGCAGGATACATTACATCCCGATTCCAAAACGTTTTATCGTTTGAATGGAAGACGGCAGAAGAATATCCGTATTTCTTTAATTGTTCTGGTGTAGCTGTGTATTCATTTGTTGCATGCGTAAAGAATACAGAACCACGATCTAGCGGATAAAGTGAGTTTTCAACGATAAATTCAGCATCAGAAGTTTTACCTTGTCCAGTTTGGTGATAGAAGTTATCGAAATAGAAACTATCCTTAATAAATTCATTTAAAAATGGTGTAATTTCTTTTCCATTTATTTTTTTATTAATAACAAAGCTTTGTGTAGATTCCATTGAAATTAAAATTACATTTTTACCTTTTGCAGCTCCAAATAAGTTTTTATCAACTTGCTTGTCTTTTGAATCTGTATAGTTTTTAATTTCAGAAAATCCATCACCACTTGCAAATACACGCTCAGCTGAAGACTTGGATTGAAGTGTAATATCAAATAGATGATATGTGTATAAACCTAAATTTTTCACGACAGTTTGACGGTCAAATGAGCGTGAGAACATTTGTGGTTTATAAATAACTGATACAACAATTTGTAGTGCTAATAAAGCTGTTACACCGCTAAAGAAAGTTCGCTTCTCTGAGCGGGAAAGTGGTGTTTTGTCGCCAAATGATGGGAATTTACGCGAAATAAACATTAAAATAATTGCATCTGCAAATAAAAGTAATGTTTTGTACGTAAAGAGTTCTTTTATACTTGTCCCTAAATCAGCCATATTGTTTGTTTGGAATAAAACCGGGAAAGTAACGAAATCGTTATAGAACCCATAAAACATTGCGTTTCCAAATAAAATAAATGACAGTATAAAACTGATTCCAATTATAATTCGGTTTCGGTGCTTAGATGCAAGTAAAGCTAAGCCGAAAAATAAAAGTAACGCAGCTAGTGGATTAATAAAAAGCATGAATTCTTCAAAGAAATTATCAATTTTAATATCAAATGCTAGCTTGTACACAATATATGTTTTAATCCATAGTAAAACGACTGCAACGAGTGCAAATCGCAGTTTTGGAAACAGATGTTGTAGCATAATATACTCCTCTCCTAAAAAGCATGACAGTTCGTGAGTCAGTTTGCTTAACGACTCATTTTATATATACGAACAGTCCTTTGTTATTATGATTATTATACTATGAGTATCATTATACGAAAATAAAAGAGAGTTGTGGGCTTTTTTATAATAATCGAGTAGAAAAAGAGTGGTGGGAGACAATAAAACAGAATTTCTATGTATGATAATTATCGTACGCAGAAAGAAGCGCGTGATAATACGGAGGTTATAATGCGAAAATTATTATATTTTATAGCATGCAGTAGTGTTATACTTTTTACTTTACCGAGTGTGTCAATAGCTCAATATGATGCACCGCTTATGGAAGATGCACTTTATTCTGTTTTATTTCCAAAAATAAATAAAGCAATTGAAAAACAATATGGAAGTTTGAAACCTTATCAATGTCCTAAAATTATTAGTTTAAAAAAAGTGTATAGCGGTACATATTTATTTCAAGCAAGTATTGAAGTGACAAAGTATGAACGTGTTGCTGGGAAAATTGCTCCACCATTTGAGAAGGTAACGATTACATTTAATAACGAAGAGGGCGAATGGGAAGTGACAAAGATTGCAGTAAAGCGCTTACCAAACGATACGAAATTAAACTGTAAAAAAACAATATAAAAAATTGTTTGACAAATAAAATGGTCCTTTGGTATTGTTAATAGCAACAATTAGATGTTTGAAAATTAAATAGACTTACCTCATCTACTCTCAAAGGTAGAGGCCGCGATAGGAAAGAGTAAGCTATGGGAGATTTAATGGAATCTGTGATCATAGGTTGAAAGGGACTATTGCCGAAATATAAGAATAACCATCTTATTCATATATTGGGACTGCATTGAATAAATGTAGTACTGTCATAAGATTTATTTTATGGAGAGCTATTTGGAGATGTTGATGCGGTTTCTTATTTTGAGGAGATAACAACTCGTTTATTTTTTCAATAATATATTTTTCCTAATAAGAAACGCGTGTGAACATTGTTCCGCGCGTTTTTTGTCTATCTAAAAGCGTGCTGCAATGAATAGAAGATTGGGGTTATGAGTTTTAGAGGAAATAAGGGAGGAATTTAAATGTATTTACACGGCACAAGCCGAATTAATGGGCAAGGACACTTAGAAATTGGAGGATGCGATACGACGCAGCTAGCAAAGCAATACGGAACACCACTTTATGTATACGATGAAGAGTCTATTCGAGGAAAATGCAGAGCATTTCATCGTGCTTTTAAAGAAAGTGGTTTCTCTTATCAAGTAGCATATGCAAGCAAGGCGTTCTTGTGCATGGAAATGTGCCGAGTAGCTCGTGAAGAGAATATGTCATTAGACGTTGTTTCTGGGGGAGAATTATATACTGCGCTCCAAGCAGGATTTCCAGCATCACGTATTCATTTTCATGGAAATAATAAAACAGAAGAAGAGATAGTGATGGCTCTTCAGGCGAATATCGGTTGTTTTGTCGTAGATAATTTCTTTGAATTAGAAGTTTTACACGATTTAGCGATGCAACATGGGAAATTTGTGAACATATTAATTCGTGTAACGCCTGGAGTAGAGGCGCACACACATGAATATATTACAACAGGCCAAGATGATTCGAAATTTGGATTTGGCGTTTCAAACGGTCAAGCGATGCAGGCAATTGGATTTGCTTTACAAAAATCCAATTATAATGTGCTAGGGATCCATTCACATATTGGGTCACAAATATTTGAAACAGCTGGTTTTGTTCGAGCGATTGAAGTTCTTCGCCAATTTTTAGAAGAAGTGAGAGAGCAAACAAACTATGTAGTAAAAGTGTTAAACGTAGGCGGGGGATTTGGAATACGCTACACAGAGTCGGATACACCATTAACTCTTGAGACATATGTGCGAGCTGTAACAAGTTCAGTGAGAGAACAATTTACTGTATGTGAATATCCATTGCCAGAAATATGGATTGAACCAGGCCGTAGCATTGTAGGTGATGCTGGGACAACAATTTATGCAGTTGGATCTGTGAAAGATATTCCTGGTATTCGGAAATATGTATCAGTCGATGGTGGAATGACAGATAATTTAAGACCTGCTTTATATAGCGCGCGTTATGAAGCAATGTTAGCGAATCGAGGGAATGATGAGAATGAGGAACTCGTTTCGATTGCGGGGAAATGCTGTGAGAGTGGAGATATGTTGATTTGGGATATTCATTTACCGAAAGTCGCTTCTACTGATTTACTAGCAGTTTCCTGTACGGGAGCATACGGGTACTCGATGGCGAATAATTACAATCGGATTCGAAGACCAGCCGTTGTCTTTGCAAAAGGCGGAACATCGCAAGTAGTTGTGGAACGCGAAACATATGAAAATATTATTGGGAACGATCGCATACGTATTAAAGAGCTTGTTTAAATAGAAAAAGGAGTTGTTCGGATGGGCAATTCCTTTTTTGTAAAATAAATAAAATATATCGGAAAACTAGGATTGAAAAAAATCAGAATTGTGATAAAATACAAATACAAAGCTTATCAAGAGAAGCGGAGGGAACTGGCCCGAAGAAGCTCGGCAACCTGCTTATAGAAAGCAAGGTGCTAAATCCAGCAAAATGGAATCCATTTTGAAAGATAAGGTAAAATATATTACCGAACAGTCTTTTCGAAATGGGAAAGATTTTTTTTATGAATAAAAAGGGGGGGCTGTTCGCGTGAGTGTACGGGAACATTTTGATGAAGTATCCGAGAAGATTGAAGCGATGCTTGCTGATATGAAATATGGTTCAATTACAATTGTTGTGCAAGATGGAAAAGTAATTCAGTTAGAGAAAAGTGAAAAAGTACGTTTAAAGTGAAAAGCGCTGACTAGAAAAACTAGAGGCGGTTTTAACCTATTTCATTAGGTTAAAACCGTCTTTTTGCTTTTACAGGGGGAAAAAACATGTTGACGTATGAAACGTGGGAAGAAAATGTTGTTTCATTTGCGGAAGGAGATGAAACGAAAGGTGCGCTATCAGTATTAAAGTGGGCTTATGAAGAATATAAAGATGAGATTGTCTACGCATGTAGCTTTGGGGTGGAAGGTATGGTATTGCTGCACCTTATAAACCAAGTAAATCCATCTGCTAAAGTTGTGTTTTTGGATACAAATGTTCATTTTCAAGAAACTTATGAATTAATTCAAAGAGTGCGGGAACGATTTCCTTCATTGAATATTATAGAAAAACAGCCAGAACTTACACTTGATGATCAGGCGAAATTGCATGGTGAAAAACTGTGGGAGAGCAATCCGAATCTTTGTTGTAAGATCAGAAAAATTTTACCTTTAGAAAAGTCATTAGTCGTGGAAAAAGCATGGATATCGGGCTTAAGAAGGGAACAATCAGAAACACGTAAGCATACAAAGTTTATAAATCAAGATCATCGTTTTCAATCTATTAAAGTTTGTCCACTCATTCATTGGACATGGAAAGAAGTTTGGCGATATGTATACAAACATAGCTTGCCGTATAACCCGTTGCATGATGTTGGCTATCCAAGTATTGGGTGTGAGAAATGTACGTTACCTGTAGGGGATGGTGGCGATTCAAGAGACGGTAGATGGGCTGGGAAAGTGAAAACCGAATGTGGTCTTCATTATCAATAAGATGAATCTTGAAATAAAGCTAAGAGAGGATATAGAAAAATGAGTACAGTAAACGAATTAGTAAACCGTATAGATGAGACATATGACGTATCACAAATTGAAAAAGAAATTAAATTAGACAATATTGCGTTAAGTGATTTAGAACTATTGGCGACAGGTGGATATAGCCCACTTACTGGTTTTTTAGGGAAGAAAGATTATGATTCAGTCGTAGAAACGCTTCGTTTAGCAAATGGTAGCGTGTGGAGTATACCAATTACATTACCGGTAACAGAAGAAGTCGCGGAAAGTCTGAAAGCTGGAGAGGAAGTAAAGCTTGTCAACAATGGAAATATATATGGTGTCATTCAAATAGAAGATATTTTTGTACCAGATAAAGAAAAAGAAGCGTTACTTGTATATAAAACAACGGATGAGGCTCATCCAGGAGTGAAAAAATTATATGAACGACCAAACGTTTACGTTGGAGGAGCTATTATTCTAACAAAACGCTTTGAAAATAATCAATTTCCTTCTTATCATTTAGACCCAATTGAAACGAGAACAGAATTTAAAAAACGTGGGTGGAAAACAGTAGTTGGATTTCAAACGAGAAACCCGGTACATCGTGCCCATGAATATATTCAAAAGTCTGCTCTTGAAATTGTAGATGGTCTCTTTTTAAATCCGCTCGTTGGGGAAACGAAATCAGATGATATTCCTGCTGATGTAAGGATGGAAAGCTATGAAGTACTCCTTCAAAACTATTATCCGAAAAATCGTGTCTTTTTAAGTGTATTTCCTGCAGCAATGCGTTACGCAGGACCAAGGGAAGCGATATTTCATGCGTTAGTAAGAAAGAATTTTGGATGCACCCACTTTATTGTAGGGCGTGATCATGCCGGAGTAGGAGACTATTATGGAACATACGAAGCGCAGGAAATCTTTACGAATTTTACGATAGAAGAGTTAGGAATTACACCACTATTCTTTGAACATAGTTTTTATTGCACGAAATGTGAAGCGATGGCTTCAACGAAAACATGTCCGCACGAAAAAGAAGATCATGTTATTTTATCGGGTACGAAAGTAAGAGAACTATTAAGAAACGGTGAGATTCCGCCAAGTACATTTAGTCGTAAAGAAGTAGTGGAAGTGCTAATTAAAGGTTTGAAAAAAGAAGTAGTAACAGAATAGGGAGAGAACGAGATGGATACGAATATTACTTGGCATACAGCTTCGGTTTCAAAAGATGAGAGAAGAGTGAAGAATGGACATCACAGTTTTGTAATTTGGTTTACTGGTCTATCAGCTTCGGGTAAATCTACAGTAGCGAATGCAGTCGCTCGTAAACTGTTCGAAAAGAATATTGGAAATTATGTGCTGGATGGGGATAACATTCGCCATGGTTTAAATAAAGACTTAGGATTTTCTGAAAGTGATCGTATGGAAAATATAAGACGTATTGGCGAAGTGGCAAAGTTATTTGTAGATCAAGGAGCAGTTGTCCTTACAGCATTTATTTCACCATTTCGAGTAGACCGCAAACAAGTAAGAGATTTATTAGCGGCAGATGAATTTGTTGAGATTTTTGTGAAGTGCCCGATTGAAGAGTGTGAGAAACGTGATCCGAAAGGACTTTATAAAAAGGCAAGAAAAGGTGATATTAAGGATTTCACAGGTATTGATTCGCCTTATGAAGAGCCAGAGCAAGCGGAATTAATTGTAGAAACGCACAAATATTCTATAGAAGAATGTGCAGAACAAATCGTGAAGTACTTACAAGAGCGTAGTTTTATATAGGGGGATTTAAAAATGAGTTATGAAAAAGTATGGGCTAACAATGAAAAATTAAATCAGACGGAGAAAAATAAATTAGAAAAAGATGGCTTAGAAATTTTTAATGATATTCCTTACTATGCGGAAAATGGATTCGAATCTATTCCGAAAGAAGAGTGGGATGCTTTTAAATGGGCAGGATTGTATTTACAACGTCCAAAAGAAGCTGGTTATTTTATGATGCGGGTAAATATTCCGTCAGGGATTATTACAAATGCGCAGGCAGAAGTACTTGCTGCCATCGCTGAGGATTATGGACGTGATGTAATAGATATTACGACGAGACAGGCGATTCAGTTTCACTGGTTAGAAATTCAGCAAATTCCAGATATTTTTAAAAGATTAGCAAGAGTTGGATTATCTTCAGCAGGGGCTTGTGGTGATATAACGCGGAATATTACAGGTAATCCGCTTGCTGGAATTGATGCAAATGAACTATTTGATACAACACATATTGTGAAAGAGGTATATGACTATTTCCAACATAATGAAGAGTTTTCTAACTTGCCACGTAAATTTAAAATGTCTATTAGTTCTAATATTTATAACTCAGCAAATGCAGAGATTAACTGTGTTGCATTTACACCTGCTACGAAAGAAATAGATGGTGAGAAAAAAGTTGGTTTTCATATAAAAGTAGGCGGAGGGTTGTCAGCCCGTCCATATTTAGCTGATGAATTAGATGTTTTCGTTTTACCAGAAGAAGTGAAGGCGGTGGCGATTGCGATTGCTACTATATTCCGTGATTTTGGATATCGTGAGAAACGTCATTTAGCACGTTTGAAATTTCTTGTTGCGGACTGGGGAGCAGAAAAATTTAAAGAGAAACTAATAGAGTATACAGGGCCTTTACAAAGTAAAGGAGAAAGTGCACTCAAAGGATGGAATGCAGGCTATTTTTATGGTGTTCAAGACCAAAAACAAGAGGGATTAAAATATGTAGGTTTTAATGTACCGGTAGGTCGTTTACATGCGGAAGAAATGTTTGAGATTGCAAGAATCGCAAAGCAATATGGAAATGGACAAATTCGTACATGTAATTCACAAAATTTCATTATTCCGAACGTTCCTCCGAAAAATGTAAAAGGATTACTTAGTGAATCGTTGTTTGAAGCGATATCTGCAAGCCCAAAATCATTTATTGGTCATGCGGTTTCATGTACCGGTATTGAATATTGTAATCTTGCACTAGTAGAAACGAAAGAAAGATTACGAAAAATTGCAGAATACTTAGATACACAAATTGCACTCGATGTTCCAGTTCGAATTCATATGGTAGGCTGCCCGAATTCATGTGGTCAACGTCAAATTGCTGACATTGGGTTACAAGGGGTGAAAATGAAAACGAAGGAAAAGGGAATTGTTGAAGCATTTGAGATATACGTTGGTGGAACGTTGTTAGATGGCGGTGCCTACAATCAAAAGTTAAAAGGAAAAATAGATGGCGAGGATTTACCTGATGTACTCGCATCATTTATAAGTTATTTCAAAGAGAATAAATTACCAGCCGAAACATTTTATGATTTTGTAGGTCGTGTTGGTGTAGACACATTACAAATAGCGTTAAATACCGTGTTAGAAGAAGTCATAGCGTCTTAGGGGGCAATATGGATTTATATCGATTTGAAGCTGTATTAGTGAGTGATATTGTTCCGATTGTTGTTGTTGCTCAAAGTGAAGAACAGGCATTTAAGCTTGCGGAGATTGAGCTTGAAAAACATTTTTTACCGTTGCCAGAGGTAAAAGAGATTTCTTTGTTTGAAAAAAAGAAAATTCGAAAAGGTGCGGCATTTGTTATTCATGAGTAGAGAGCAGTAATACGAAAAAATAAAAACTTCCATTCGTATATAAGAATGGAAGTTTCATTTTAATAGTAGAAATGAGGAGAGATGATGGGGAAGGTTTATATTGTTGGAGCGGGTCCTGGCGATCCAGATTTAATTACTGTTAAAGGATTGAAATGTATTGAGAAGGCAGATGTTATTTTATACGATCGTCTTGTGAATAAAGAGCTGCTTTCACACGCAAAGCCTGACGCGGATTTAATTTATTGCGGGAAACTCCCGAATTATCACACGATGAAGCAAGAAACAATTAATACATTTCTTATTAAGTATGCGAAAAAAGGAAAAGTTGTAACAAGGCTTAAGGGCGGCGATCCATTTGTATTTGGTAGAGGGGGAGAAGAAGCGGAAGCATTAGCAAAGCAAGGTGTACCATTTGAAATCGTCCCAGGTATTTCGTCTGGAATAGCTGCACCTGCTTATGCTGGTATTCCAGTGACGCACCGTGATGCAAGTGCAAGTTTTGCTATTGTGACTGGGCATAGGAAAGAAGGTGCTGAAGAAGAAGTGAAATGGGAAAGTTTAGCGAAAGGTGTAGAGACTTTAGCTGTATATATGGGGGTTAGTAATTTGCCCTACATATGTGAGCAACTTATGAAGCATGGAAAAGATAAAAGTACGCCAGCTGCTATTATTGAACAGGGGACGACGTCTATGCAGCGCACAGTTGTTGGGACGTTAGGAACAATTGTAGATGTTGCGAAAAAAGAGAAAATTCAAAATCCGAGCATGATTGTAATTGGAGAAGTTGTCCGTTTTAGAGAAAAAATCCATTGGTTTGAGAAGCAAACAGAAAATGCTTATCAAGTAAGTGGAGTGTTGTAAAATGAAAGCCGTCTTATATATATGTCATGGAAGTCGTTTGAAGACAGCGAAAGAAGAGGCGATTCAATTTATTACATCGTGCATGAGCCGTATAGAAGCGACTATTCAAGAAGTTTGTTTTTTAGAGTTAGCGAATCCTTCTATTGAAGAGGGTTTTCATACATGTGTGAAGCGTGGGGCCACGGAGATTATTGCTATCCCTGTTTTTTTATTAGCGGCAGGTCATGTGAAGAAAGATATTCCATTTGAATTGGTAAAGCTCAAGAATCAATATCCGAATGTTAAAGTGACTTATGGTAATCCGTTTGGTGTATCAGAAACACTTATAAAATCAGTATATAACGGAAGTGGTATTGAACAGGAAGATAAGGCTGAAGTGACCCTTCTGCTCGTTGCAAGAGGGAGTAGTGATCCTGAAGTATTACAAGATGTAAAATGGATCGCTTCTTTATTTCAAGCTGAGGAGAAAATTAAAAAAGTTGAGGTTTGTTATTTAGCGGCTGCGGAGCCAAAATTTGAGAAGAAATTGCAGGAAGTTGTAGAACGGAAAGTGGAGAATATCATTGTGCTACCTTATTTGCTATTTACAGGTTTACTTATGAAACATATTGAGAAAGAAGTGCGCCAATATAAATTGGAAAAGATAAAAATAAGTCCATATTTAGGGAAGAATGAAGCGTTTCAAGATATGTTAATTCAGAAAACGACGGAGTTATTGAAAGGAGATCAGTATGTATCCACTTACAGTGCGAGTTAATGAGAAACGCGTTGTTGTTATTGGCGGGGGGAAAGTTGCAGGGTTTAAAATTATTCCTTTACTCAAACAAGGTGCGGATATAGTTGTGATAAGTCCAGAATTGGATGCGAATTTAGTAAAACTTGTGGAAGAAAAGAAAATTCGTTGGTATCAAAGAGAATATGAAAAAAGTGATATTAAAGGTGCTTTTTTAGTTGTTGCAGCGAGTAGTGATTCAATATTAAATGAACAAGTTGCTGAAGATGCCGCAGAGAATCAATTAGTAAATGTTATTACAAATCCGGAAAGTGGTAATGTTCACTTTCCAGCAGCGATTCATCGTGGTTTGCTTAATATAGCAGTTTCTACTGGGGGAGCGAGCCCGAAGCTCGCAAAAAAAATTCGAGATGAGATTGCAAATAAATATGATGAGGCATATGAATCATATTTAGATTTTTTATATGAAGTAAGGGTGAAGTTAAAAGATTTACAGTTAGAAAAGAGGGAACGAAATATATTACTCCAAGAAGTGTTGAAATCAGTATATGTGCAAAACGAGGGGAAAAGAGAAAGTTTTTTACAAGAATTAGAAGGGAAAGTTTTAAAATAATAAAAAGTAAATTGCGCTTTACAAATATGGAAATATAATTTATAATCACAATTAACTTCAATAGATGAAATCGATGAGCAAGAAGAGTACGTATATTTGATGCGGTCAGAGAGCTGGGGTTAGGTGTGAGCCCAGTACGATAAAATATACAGAATGGGCTTGCGAGAGGTATGTTGAACATTGTAGTAGGCAACCCGGGTTCCGCCGTTAAAAGGATAGAGTATCGGAATTATTCCTGTACTTGAACAAGTGGGATTTATCAATCCAATTGAGGTGGTACCACGGTATTTACATTACATATATCGTCCTCTACATGCATATTTGCGTGTAGGGGACTTTTTTATTTTCTAAAGGAGGTGTGCGAGTATGAAATGAAAGTGTATAATTAACAGAAATTTTAATATTCAGAAAAGGAGAGTTTATGATGAAAGAAACACAGCAATGGACGTCGAAAATAGGCTTTGTACTCGCAGCAGCCGGAGCCGCAGTAGGTCTTGGTGCAATATGGAAATTTCCGTATGTTGCAGGTAATGGAGGAGGAGGCGCATTCTTCCTTGTATTTTTACTATTAACTTTATTTATAGGTATGCCTCTTCTAATAGCGGAGTTTGTTATTGGACGTAGCACGCAAAAAGAGGCGGTTACAGCTTATAAAGTACTAGTGCCAAATAGCAAATTATATCCTTGGATTGGTCGTATGGGAGTTGTTACTTGTTTTAGTGTACTATCTTTTTATAGTGTTGTAGGTGGATGGATTTTACTTTATTTATATTATAGTGTGACAGGAAGTTTCTGGAATGGAGTAGCTGATTATGGACAATTGTTCGGTGAAACGATTTCAAATCCGTTAAGTGCGATTGGAGCACAATTTATCTTTATGCTTTGTACGATTTTTGTTGTAAGTAAAGGTGTAGAGAAAGGTATAGAAAAGGCAAGTAAGTACATGATGCCGCTATTATTTATTTTATTTATTGCAATTATTGTTCGTGCGTTAACACTCGATGGTGCTTTGGCTGGAGTAGAGTTCTTCTTAAAACCAGATTTTTCAAAGCTTACAGCAGATACGGTTTTATATGCGATGGGACAATCTTTCTTCTCTCTAACAGTAGGTGCATCCGTAATGGTAACGTATAGTTCTTATTTAAAGAAAGAAGAACATTTAGCGAAATCAGCAACATCGATTGTAAGTTTAACTGTTTTTGTTACAGTACTTGCAGGATTAGCAATCTTCCCAGCGATTTTCGCATTAGGAGTTAAACCGACTGAAGGACCGGGATTACTGTTTATCGTCCTTCCAGCAGTATTTGCAAAAATACCATTTGGTCAATTTTTCTTTATTATGTTTTTAATTTTATTCTTCTTTGCGACTTTAACTTCTGCCATTTCAATGCTTGAAATTGTAGTAGCATCTGTTGCGAAAGGTAACGAGAAGAAGCGTCCGTCAGCATCATTATTAATTGGTATTCTTATTTTTGCGGTCGGTATTCCATCAGCGTTATCATTTGGGATTATGAGTGACGTGAAAATATTTGGAAAAACATTCTTTGATTTAGTCGACTTTTCGGTAAGTAACGTATTGTTACCGTTAGGAGTACTAGCTATTTCATTATTTGTACCAAATAAAATGAGTAAAGAGTTGTTGATGAAAGAATTAGAAGTGACGGAAACGAAGGGGAAAACGTTATTTAACATTTGGTTCTTCTTACTTCGTTATGTTATTCCGGTAACTGTAATAATTGTATTTTTAAATGCTATAGGCATATTTAAAATGTTTGCATAATAAAAAGACGGAGAAATCTCCGTCTTTTTATTATGTTGTAGAAGTATTTAATAAACGATTATATGCTTTATAAGCTGTGACGACTGCGATGAATGAACCGATTAAAAATAACGCTGAGCCGCCAAATGTAAATATTCGGCCAATAAACGTTTCCCTAGCTTCTTCTATTTCTTGTTGTAATTGTGTATTCATATTAATCACCCCGTAAACTATAGGCATTTAGTTATAGTCTATGTAGAATGCCTATAGTGTGTGAAGTGTAAATAAAAAACCTCGGTAGGCACCGAGGTTTTTTATAATCCGATATAAGGAGATGGATCAACTGCGTTTGTCTTGCCGACATTCCATTCTCCAAGATGAAGTTCGAAGTGTAAATGTTGTCCGTATGATTGGCCCGTGTTCCCCATAAATCCAAGCTGATCGCCTTGTTTTACAGTTTGTCCATTCGATACAGAACGGCTATTCATATGAGCATATACTGTCGTATATGTTTTTCCGTTTATACGGTGAGATAAATACACTACGTTTCCGTAACTAGATGATAATTCTGAACGAATAACAACGCCATCTGCAGCGGCGATAATTGGAACCGTTCCCGAAGCAGCGATGTCAATTCCTTTATGGTTATCTAAAGAACGTACACCAAATCCGGAAGTTTTTGATCCAGCTGCTGGTTTGATAAAGCCACCGATATTTGTATCATGTGGTGTTGGGGCTGCTTGAGTTGCTTGAGCAGATTTAGTAGCTTGTTGTTTGCGAGCCTCCTCTGCCTGGCGAGCTTCTTCCGCTTTACGAGCTTCTTCGGCCCGTTTTTCTTCTTCAATTGCTTTTTGAACAGCTTGACGCTGATTTTCTAAAATGCCTTTGGATTCTTCTAATCCTTCAATCTCTGAATCTACTTTTGCTACTTTCGTATGTAGATCGTTAATAAGAGTTTGTTGCTGTTGTTGGTTATTTTGTAATTCTTGCTGTTTTTGTTCTAGTTTTTGCTCAGATTCTTTTAGTTGTTGTTCTTTTTTCTCAACAGCCTCTTTTTCTGTAGTTACAGCATTTTGATCAGATGTTTGTTTTTTTACAATATCTGTATCATTGTTTAATATTAAACTTACGGAGTACATATTATCAACAAGATCGGCAATATTTGAAGAATTTGTTAGTACCTCTGTAATGATATTTGTACGAGGTTTTTCTTGCATAGATTGTAATCGTTGTTTAATAACTTCCTGACGTGTATCTATGTTTGTTTGTAATTGTTCAATATGTTTCTTTTTGTCAGTAATTACTTGTTGAGTTTTGCTAATTTCTTTTTTTGTATCGTTTAATTCAGCCTCGTTTTTATTAATAGAAGTAGTTAATTCATCGATTTTCTTCTGTAATTCTTGAATTTCTTTTTCTATTTGTTCTTTCTCGACTGATTTATTTTGTAAGTCACTTTGTTTGCCTTCTAATTCAGATTGAATGTTAGATAATTTATCTTGATTTGTTTCAGCGTATACGGGTGAAAGTAACGGGGAAGCAAAAATCGTTCCTGCTGCTAAAACACTAAACGCTGCAAATTTCTTTTTCATAGTTGTCTGACTCCTTTCCCTATGAATGTTATATATCATAAGAAGAAGAGTGTCTATCGTTGTAATCATAATGTAAAGAAAACTTTATAAAATTGCTAAGTTTTGTCGGAATTTATCATTTTTCAACTTTAATTGTCATAGTACTTACATGTTATTTACTTGTGTAACAAAGGTATATTTTGGGGTTTATCTGTGAAATTAAGGAGAAAACTAAGAGTTTTTATGAGGTGAAATATTACTTGAAAAGCTAATAAAAAACTAGTGAGGAATCGTTCTCATGTGAGGTTTTCTGACATGAGTCTACTTTTTGTCAAGAAAATTATTTGTGTTCGGGCAAACTTATTTTGTTGTCAGATTTTAATTTTTGATTTATGATTTTTAACAGGGACAAAATGTAGTGAATTGTCGAATAATATGTAATACTCTTAATTTCAAGTTTTATAGAGATAGAATGAGAGATAGAGTGAAACATCGAAGAGGGGGTTACAACAAATATGAAAAGAATAGGACTTGCATGGCAAATATTAATAGGACTTGCGCTTGGTATTGCAGTTGGGGCGATTTTCTTTGGCAATCCGGCGGTAGTGAGTTATTTACAACCAATTGGTGATATTTTCATCCGATTAATTAAAATGATCGTTGTACCGATTGTTGTAGCAAGTATTGTTGTTGGGGTTGCTGGTGTTGGCGATGTAAAAAAATTGGGCCGACTAGGCGGAAAAACAATTATTTACTTTGAAATTATTACAACAATTGCAATTATTGTCGGTCTATTAATTGCGAATATTTTCCAACCAGGAAAAGGCGTAAATATGGAGCAGTTAACAAAGACAGATATTTCGAAATATACACATACGACAGAGCAAGTACAAAGTCATTCATTTGCAGATACATTTGTAAATATTGTTCCAACGAACATTATGAAGTCATTAGCTGACGGAGATATGCTTGCTATTATCTTCTTCTCTGTATTATTTGGTTTAGGTGTAGCAGCAATTGGTGAAAGAGGAAGACCGGTTCTTCAATTTTTCCAAGGTGTAGCTGATGCGATGTTTTACGTAACAAACCAAGTTATGAAATTTGCACCATTTGGTGTGTTTGCGCTAATTGGAGTTACAGTTTCTACATTTGGTCTTGCTTCATTAATTCCATTAGGAAAATTACTAATTGTTGTATATGGAGCAATGATCTTCTTCGTTGTAGTTGTCTTAGGACTTACAGCGAAAATATTTGGAATTAACATTTTCCAATTCTTTAAGATTTTAAAAGACGAGCTGATTTTAGCATATTCTACAGCAAGTTCAGAAACAGTTTTACCAAAAATCATGGAGAAAATGGAGAAATTCGGTTGCCCGAAAGCAATTACATCTTTCGTTATTCCGACAGGTTATTCATTTAACTTAGATGGATCAACTTTATATCAAGCGATTGCGGCTATTTTCTTGGCGCAAATGTACGGTATTGAGTTATCTATTACGCAACAAATTACATTATTACTTGTATTAATGGTTACATCAAAAGGTATTGCAGGTGTACCGGGCGTATCATTCGTTGTATTATTAGCGACACTTGGTACAGTAGGTATTCCACCTGAAGGTTTAGCGTTCATTGCTGGTATTGACCGTATTTTAGATATGGCTCGTACAGCAGTTAACGTTGTAGGAAACTCTTTAGCAGCTGTAGTTATGTCTAAGTGGGAAGGTCAATATGACGCTGAAAAAGGACAAGCTTATTTGAAAGAGATTTCTGAAAAAGGTCAAGCAGCTTAATTATAATATGAACAAGCTCTCACATAATATGTGGGAGCTTTTCTGTATATAGAAGAGGAGCAGACATAATGAAACGTAAATATGGTGATGGTTCTTCGTGGAAGAGACTAATAGAAAAGGGTTATACGGTTAAGCAAGTAGAAGAGGGAATGCTCGGAATACTGGATATAAAAAAGGTGAGAGAGCCTAGTTGTAAAGAATATGATGGTAAAGAAATTTGTATTGCAGGTAATGGGTATACATGGGTTCAATATTTTATTAATGGAAAGAACTTTGCGATTACAGCTATGTTAGATGATAGGCACAATTTAGTGCAATATTATATTGATGTGACGAAAGAATATGAAATAGATGACCGTGGTTTACCGTATTTTGATGATTTATATTTAGATGTAGTATTATTACCTAGCGGTAAGGTGTATGTATTAGATGAAGAGGAGCTAGAGGACGCTTATAAAAGTGGCGATGTCACGAAGGAAGATTATGAGCTAGCTTGGTACACGACGAAATGGATATTAGCAACAATAAAAAATAGTGAATTTTATTGGATTTCAATATTGGAAGAAGAAATCGAAAAGTTAAAATGATTATTGTATTCAAATTTTTGTATAATTACCAAAAAAATCTATACAAAAAATAATTGACTTTTGTTTTGTAAGCGAGTAAAGTTAGGGAAGAAATTATTATTAAAAAATAAATATGAAACCTTCTTATAAAGAGAGGCGGAGGGACTGGCCCTACGATGCCTCGGCAGCGGACTCGATTTCAGAGTGCTGTGCCAAATCCAGCAAGCGTGTGCTTGAAAGATGAGAAGAGTGTTTCTTATAGATGTATAAGACCTCTTCTCGTCGGAAGAGGTCTTTTGTTATTCATTAGAAAAAAGGTTGAAACTAGGGAGAGATGGTACTTTGAAAGAAACGAGAGGAAATGGTTTAGCTTTATTACCACTTGGGATATTTTTGGCGCTATTTATTGGTTCTGGAATTATTACAGGTGATTTCTATAAATTGCCGATACTTGTAGCGATTTCAATTGCTGTAGGAGTCGCTTTAGTGATGAATCGTAAAGAAAGTTTTAATGTGAAAGTCGAGCGGTTCGCTAAAGGTGCAGGAAATCCGGATATTATGATTATGGTATTAATTTTTGTGCTTGCAGGTGCATTTTCTGAAACTGCTAAAGGAATGGGTGGAGTAGACTCAACTGTTAATTTAGCGTTAACTATTTTGCCACCAGGATTTATCGTAGCTGGAATCTTTGTTATTGGTGCATTTATTTCATTAGCGATGGGAACATCAATGGGAACAATTGCAGCATTAGCACCGATTGCTGTAGGTATTAGTGGTCAAACTGATATCTCAATTGCACTTGCGATGGCTACTGTTGTTGGCGGAGCGATGTTTGGTGATAATTTATCATTTATTTCAGATACAACAATCGCAGCTGTTCGTTCACAAGGAACAGAAATGAAAGATAAGTTTAAAACGAACTTTTTAATTGTATTACCAGCGGCTATTATTACAATTGTACTATTAGTAATAGTTACTTCAGGAAGTGATACGCAGATTAAAGCGCATAGCTTTGAGTGGATAAAGATTTTACCGTACGCAGGAGTACTTATTACAGCGCTACTTGGCTGGAATGTACTTATTGTATTAACTGGTGGAACTGTACTATCTGGTGTTATCGGTCTTATAGATGGAAGTTACACGTTAGAAAGTTTCTTTAAAAGTGTAACGACTGGAATGGGCGGTATGATGGAGTTAGTGTTACTTGCTATATTAATTGGCGGTATGGTTGAATTAATCCAATATAATGGTGGTATTCAATATTTAATGAATGTATTAACTCGTAATATTCGTTCGAAAAAAGGAGCAGAATTTGGTATTGCTGGTTTAGTGAGTATGACGAATATGTGTACAGCGAATAATACAATTTCAATTATCTTTACAGGCCCGCTTGCAAAAAATATTGCAGATCAATATGAAATAGACCCTCGTAAATCAGCGAGTGTATTAGATCTTTTCTCATGTTGTGTGCAAGGGTTAATTCCATACGGTGCCCAAATGTTAACGGCAGCAGGATTTGCAGCGTTATCTCCGGTTGAATTGTTACCATATGCATTTTATCCAATTTTAGTTGGAGTATGTGGGATTGTTTCTATTTTAATTGGGTTTCCAAGGTTTTCGAAAGTAGCTGAGAAAAAAGAGTATCATAAAACAGCTTAATTTAATATGAACGTTAGTAATTAAAAAACGTGCAGAGAATAGACTCTGCACGTTTTTTTTGCGTAAAGGGCTGAATATGACTCGGTCTTAAGTCTGAGTTAAAAACGGTTCTTAAGCTCGTTATGGAAAGATGAAAAAATAGTTAAGATAAGAGTATCAAATCGAAGGGAGGCAAGCACAAGATGAAACAATTTCTAGCGTTTATCGCAGCCGGTATTTTGGCTTTAATTGCTCTTGGTAGTCTTGCTGGTATTGTAGGATTCGCAATCGGAGCAGGAGTTGTATATTGGAGCTATAAATCATTTGTGCGAGCTAAGTCATTTTTTGGAAAGTTAGCTTGGGGTATTGTTGGTTTAATCGGTTTATCCATTGCACTTTCTCATTCACCAGCATTAATCGGTATCGCTGCTTTAGTGGTTTTATACTACGGATACCGTGAGTGGAAAAAAGAAAAAGATGTAGTTGTTGAGTCTGCTCCAGAAAGTTCTAAACCATATAGCAACTTTGAAGATGAGTGGAACAAATTAATGAAAAACTAAAACAATAAATCAAATTATAAATAAAGTAGAAGAGAGGAAGATTTATAATGAAACAATCTTTATTCGGACGTGTACGCGATGCAATTTTAGCTGATTTTCATAATGTGTTAGATGAGAAGGAAAGAAAAAATCCAATTGCGATGTTAAACCAATATTTACGTGATAGTGAGCGTGAAATAACAAAAATTGAGAAGTTAATTGAACGTCATAAAACATTAAAATCTAACTTTGCTCGTGAGCTTGAGCAAGCACGCTATTTCGTTAACAAAAGATCAAAGCAAGCTATCATTGCTCAAGAAGCAGGCGAATTACAATTGCACGAACGTGCTTTAGAAGAGGTAGCTTATTATGAAGGGCAAGTAACTCGATTAGAAGAAATGTATGCAGGTGTTGTAGAGCAAATTGATGAGTTAGAGCGTCGTCTTTCTGAAATGAAAAATAAATTAAAAGAAATGCACGCAAAGCGTATGGAACTAATGGCACGTGAAAATATGGCACATGCAAATCGTCGTATGAATACTGCGATGCATAAAATGGATGAAAATAATCCGTTCTTACGATTTGAAGAAATTGAAGATCACATTCGTGACTTAGAAACTCGTATGAATGAAGAGCATGAGCGTGACACATTTGATATGAAAATTGCAAAACTTGAGCGTGAAATGAAGGAAAAGAATGATGTATCGTTAACGAAAGAGTTAACAAAATAATAGTAGTATATTATAAAACAGGCTTATGATATAGTGATAGGAGAAAAGGTGTTGGAAAGCAATGCCTTTTCTTCTATGTATATGTGACAAGAAGGGGGGGAGCTGAAATGAAGAAACATTTTTCAAAGACACAATTAATGGGGATGCTCCTCATCATATTTGGATTCGGTCTTTTTCTTGATATGATACTTGGACATTTTGAACCAGGTGGTCTCATTTTTGCATTTATTATGCTTATGTTTGGAAGGCATTATCGTAAAAAGAATCGTTATGTACGGGGAAATGTATTTTTATTTGTTGGTGGTATCGTATTTTTATTCTTCTTATTTTCATCAGCAGCATTTGTTCTTGTCGTATTTGCTTGTTTAGCTTTAATTGGTTATCAATTGATTCAACAAGGACATCAGCAAAAAGCAATGAAGGTTGAAATTAAAGAAAAAGGGATTATAGACGAAGAGAAGCAAATATATCGTACAGAACCATATTTGAAAAATATGTTTGTAGGCAATGTACGAATGATGGATCATATTTATGAACTTGAGGATATTAATGTTCAATAT
>NZ_JAKUDW010000047.1:0-43320 GCF_022662595.1 Bacillus cereus group sp. BfR-BA-01524
AGTCATGTTTCTTTCATTTTTTTGTAAAGCATATACAAGGGCAGACGTGACAGATTGTTCAACTAAATGCAAGTGGTGTAAAATTTGAATAATACTCCATTTATCACGGCGTGGCTTTACATTCACTTCTGTATCATTTAACATTTCAATTTCTGATAATAGCGTGCTTCGAGTAGACTGTAATGAGCTTACTAAACTTTCTAAACTCACATCCATATTAGATTGAAGCATACTTCTTTCCCCCCTTTTTGTTGGTGAAAAGAGGTGCTCCTTATTAGAAACACCTCTTTAGTATTCTGAATTTTCTTTTATTATCTCATCATTTTCCCATTATGTCGATGTTAAACATGTGAAAAAAAGCGCATGTTTTTTACAATTTTGTGTCGTCAATTGCATGTAACCATGCTTCAATTTCTGTAATAACACTTTTCACACAGCCTTCAGCAAATGGTGATGTTAAATTTGCAACTTCTACTAATTCTAAGAACGATTTACTTCCACCTTGTTGGCATAGATTCACATAATCTTCCCACGCCTCTTGTCTATTATCTCTTGCACGTTTCCAAAATTGTAGCGCACAAATTTGAGCAAGCGTGTAATCAATATAATAGAAAGGTGAGCTATAAATATGCCCTTGACGTTGCCAAAAACCACCGCGCTCTAAATAGTCATTATCCTCATAATCACGATGCGGTAAGTATTTCTTCTCTATGTTACGCCATGCTGTCTTACGCTCTTTCGGTGATGCTTCAGGATTTTCATATACATAATGTTGATATTCATCAACAGATACACCATAAGGTAAAAACAGAAGTGCTGAACTTAAGTGAGAGAAGTAATATTTATCTGCATCTTCTTCAAAGAATAGCTTCATCCATGGCCATGTAAAGAATTCCATACTCATAGAGTGGATTTCACATGCTTCATATGTTGGCCAATTATATTCTGGAATTTCAAATTTACGACTTTCATATACTTGGAAAGCATGACCTGCTTCATGTGTTAATACATCAATGTCACCAGATGTTCCATTGAAGTTTGAGAAAATAAATGGCGCTTTATAATTCTCAATATATGTACAATATCCGCCACCAGCTTTTCCTTTTTTCGCAACTAAATCTAATAAATCGTTATCTAGCATGAAATTGAAAAATTCATCTGTTTCAGCCGATAACTCTTTATACATCGTCTTTCCATGATCAACAATCCAATCCGCATCTCCTTTTGGAGTTGGGTTACCTGTAGCAAACTCAAAGTTTTCGTCGTAATAAGCTAACTTCTCTACACCGATACGTGCTTGTTGTCGCTTTCTTAATTCCGTTGTAACGGGAACGATATAATCCAGCACTTGCTGACGGTAATTAGCCACCATCTCCGCATTATAATCTGTACGGTACATTCTTGCATATCCAAGTTCAACAAAGTTTTTGAAACCTAAAGATTTTGCGATTTTCGTTCTCACTTTAACAAGCTCATCATAAATACGATCTAGTTCTTCCTCATTTCCAGCTAAAAATCCGTAGTATGCTTCACTTGCTGCTTTACGTTCGCTTCTTTCTTTTCCTTGCATAAACGGAATCAGTTGCGATAACGTTCTTTCTTCTCCAGCAAAGTCAATTTTTGCAGATGCTAATAACTGTGTATATTGCGACGATAATTTATTTTCTAATTGTAAATCTTTCACGACTTCATCTGAATATGTTTTTAAATCACATTCTGCTAGAGCAAATAATTGTTTTCCATAATACGCCTCTAATTCTTCACGAAATGGAGAATTAATAAGTGCCTTATAATATTTTGTACCATATCCTTGTACAACTGGAGAGAATTCATCAAAGAAATCCTGCTCCTCCTTATAAAAAGTATCCGTCGTATCAACAGAATGGCGAATGTAACAAAGGTTTCCCATTGTACCAAAATCGTTGCGAATTTCATTAATTGAATTAATGACTTGTTTTTGTTCTTCTACAGTTTTTGCGTTATCAAACTTCTCTAAAGCAACAGTAAATTTCTCTTTTAACTCTTCAATATTTGGGCGTTTATATTCATAGTCTTTAAATGACATGAACGAGCCTCCTCTCCATTACATACCTTTATTATAATTCAATACGTATTCTCGAATTCCCTCTTAATTTTCAACAAAATTCGGCAGTTACTACCCTGAGTTCATTGCAAACAAAAAAGCCTTGGATTTATTTATCCAAAGCTCCTTTGGAACATATTATTATTTTTCATACTTTCCAATTTTTTTTAATAGATCAAGTAATTCATCTTTTTCATCTTTCGTTAACATTTCAAAAGACTGATGTATAACTTTCTCATGCCCCGGAAAAATAGAAGCAATAAAGTTCTCGCCAGACTCAGTTAATTGCGCGTAAATAACACGTCTGTCATTCGGACATGGGATTCTCTTTACTAATCCTTTTTTCTCTAGCTTATCTACAACATATGTAATGCTGCCACTAGCTATTAAAATGCGCTCACCAATTTGCTGGAGTGGTTGACCGCCTTTATGATATAGCAGTTCTAATACAGCAAATTCAGTTGGATTTAACCCGTTACTTTGTATAGATTTATTTGTAGTATCCATAACAGAACGATGTACACGAGATAATGCAATAAATACTTTTAAAGATTGAGAAATATCTTCTCGTTCATTATTTGATGTCATACAACTTTCAACCCTTCACTTAAATTCTCAGCAATAAAAAGAAAATGCCACTTCATACTTCATGTGAATTCCGAATGAGCATTCACTCATCCATTTCCTCTCCCCTAATATATTAAGAATCATTCTTGAATAAAAACATGACAATTTTAACATAGTTTATATATAATGATAATAAAAAAAGAAGGAGTACCACATTTGAAAGTCAAATTCCAAAGCATAATTATATATATATTGCTTGTTATCCTACCGACAATAGGGATTGGTGCTACATTTTATTCGTATCATACATATAAAATGAAACAGGAAAACAAATTATCCGCTCATACAGTTCTCTTTTTATATAGAGATTATTTGGATCATCATCTTGGTGAAGCAATTTCTGCTTTAGACATGCTTACAAAAGTTGTGGGCACCGAGACTGGTAATATAAATGGCATTAAACAAATTGTACATGATACAGATGGAAACGATGCACGCTTTTCTGGTCTATATTACGCTACACCTGAAGGGGTCATTACAATCGCATCTGAAGATGAATCAAAGCCTATAGATGTTTCAGACCGTAAATATATTCAAGACGTGCTACAAACTAAAAAAACCACTGTATCATCAGTCATTACTGATCGCGTTCTTGGACATAAAGCTATTATGATTGCTGCCCCCATATTCAATAAACAGAAGGAACTCTCTGGATTATTATTAGCTAGTTTACGCTTTGATTACATTTCATCTTCTTTAAATGCCATTAAACCACAATACCATTTTGAGGTAACTGATAAACATGATGTAGTTTTTCTAACCGATGATAATACCGACACAAGTGATTCACATTCTAATATGCTTACTACCCCACTCCAAAGATTAAATTGGAAGGTCTCTGTTTCTCCATTACCTATTCATCAAAAAACCTTATACCAGTGGGTTGCAATAGAGTGTGTAGCTACTTTATTTTTAATGTCTATTTTATTTTTACTTGCTCAATATATGTTGTTAAAACGTCAAACAAAACTTGAAAGACAACAAAATGAACTACAGAAAATTGAATTAGTTGGAACTTTTGCAGCGAGTACAGCACACGAAATCCGTAACCCTCTTACTGGAATTAAAGGACTCGTCGCTCTATTAAAAGAGAAATATAAAGATGAACAAGATCAGTTCTACTTTTCCGTAATTGAACAAGAAATAGAGCGAATCAATGAAATTGTAAGTGAATTTCTTATTCTTGGAAAGCCAACCGCCATCATCGAACAAACATATGATGTAAGAACGATTCTCAATGAGGTAGCATTAATTATTCAATCTGAGGCGAATTTACATAACATTATATTCCATTTACATTTACCAGACCATCCTGTTCATATCCGTTGTTCGAAAGACCATATGAAACAAGTGGTTTTAAACATTACAAAAAATGCAATTGAGGCTATGACTTCTAGTGATACACTAACCATTGTAGTAAAAAACAATGAAACACACGCACAATTGCAGATTATAGATACTGGAAAAGGAATTCCACAACATATTCAAAAACACCTCTTTCATCCGTTCTTTACTAATAAAGATACTGGAACAGGTCTTGGACTTGTCATATGTAAACGAATTGTAGAGATGTATAATGGGCATATTTTTATTGACAGTACAGAAAACGAAGGAACGACAGTTCATATCGAAATTCCGTTACACATAGTATAATTATCCTTATCCTATAAGGGTAATTATACTTATTTCATAAAACCAGCGACAAGCATTCGCCAAAAATTATTTGATTTTCCTTCATACCCGATTTGGAAAATAGGTATTTTTATAATTGAAAACCATTTCGGTGTTTGTTTTTCTTTATAACACTGATATTGTAAAATAAGCTTGTCCAATTCTTGACTAACTTGAATTGTCTCCCTACTATTTAGCCCACTTGTTAATCCTAGTTGAATCATTTCTTCACGTTTCATATGAATATCACGTGAAAGCTTTTCTAATGTGTACTTCCTTTTTACAGTAAACATCCATATCCCCCTTATTATACTTCCATGCTCTCAACTTCACTTCTCCATTGACTTTTTTAACTACTTAATCATATGCAAATTTGAAGAATCAGAAAATTTAACATTTTCTCCCTGTAATTTACAAATCTTTACCCTCACTTTGAGAATTATTACAAATTATTCTATCTTTGTAAATACATTCGCAATAATAGACATTTTTTTCATCTTCTTTTTTTACAAATTCTACGTAAACCGGGGATTCTTAATTTTCCAACTACTTTTCTTCGACATTTTTTGTTTAATTTATATAAAAAAGCAAAACATAATGATGATTGATAAAGTGAAACTTTAATCAGTGTTTTTTGTTCAGCCCCCACTGATTATTAACATTTATCAATCGGGCATTTATAGGCAGTGAATCTCCCACCTATCCAGCCCAATGTTGAGGTGGGAGTCTTACTACCCACAAATAGCAGGATAACAATAGAAAGGAAATATTTATATGCGAAAATATACGATTGCATTGTTCATCATTGTTTTGTTTTTACCGTCCTTCTTATTTCCTATTCAAGCAAATGCTCATACGAATAAAGTTGCTATTGTCATTGATGATTTCGGCAATAACATGAAGGGGACTAATCAAATGTTATCACTTCCCATTCCACTCACTGTTGCTGTTATGCCTTTTCTTCCTTCCACAAAAGAAGATGCAATAGCTGCCCATAAGAAAGGCCATGAAGTTATTATACATATGCCAATGGAACCCATAAAAGGTAAAAAAGAATGGCTTGGACCGAAAGCAATTACAACTGATTTAAGCGATGAAGAAATAAACAACCGACTTGAACAAGCGATTCAAGAAGTACCGCATGCAATTGGAATGAACAATCATATGGGTTCAAAAGTAACAGCGGATGAACGAATTGTTCGCCTTATACTTGCTGCTTGTAAAAAACACGGTTTATTTTACTTAGATAGTAAAACCAATCCTAATAGTGTCGTCCCAAAAATCGGAAAAGAATTAGGAGTTCCTATTATTGAGAACCAACTATTTTTTGATGATGTGTATACAGCAGGACATATTTCAAAACAAGCCCAATTACTCATCAAAAAAATTCAAGAAAAACCTATTATGGTAGCTATCGGGCATGTGGGCCCCCCAGGTGAAATTACATCACGCGTTATCGAAACTTCTATCCCTAAAATTCGTGAGCATGCAGACTTTATTTTTTTATCTGATCTAGCATTATCTCCGCCTCCTGTTTCAAAATAAAGTTCATTACTCACATATAATCAGCCCTCACCAATCGAGCTTTTACGGGCCCCCATTTCTTTCGCTGAATTTTGAGGCGGGGATCTTACTGCCCACAAATAGCGGGACAAAAAAGTACCTATCTGTATATAACAGATAGGTACTTTTTTAACTTAAATATAATCTACATGACTCACTCTGAATCCTTTTTTCTCTATTTTTCCGATTAATTGCTTTAATCTTCTTTCATCTAACTCATCTGATATATTTACAATAACGCGGCGGATATATTGATCACCGTTATCGAGTGTAAACAACCCACCGATATTATATGCTTTTAACAATGTCCCAAGCTCTTTAATCGTTCCCTTACAATCTTGTGTTGCAATTGTTAATATGTAACCACCTGTTCGCATACCAAATGAATCTTCAATAACATCAAATATATTCGAATGCGTTAACATACCGACAAATTCATTATAATCATTTAGCACGGCTAAAAACGGAAGTCGACGAATTACATAAAAGGCTCTGAAGAAGGAATCCTTTTCAAAAATAAATGCATTGGAATTGTCAAGCATATCTCCTGCACTTACATGATCTAATCCGCTATTGCATTTTTTTTCTAATAAATCTACTTTATAAATAATCCCCGTGAATTTCTTCTCATCTTCTGCTAATACCGGGATGGCTCGAAATCCCGTTTCGTTCATCATTTGCAGTGCCTCTTCACCAGAATCATTTATTTTACAAAATGTTACTTGCTGCTTTGGCAGAAAATGATATTTAACTCGCAAAATATGTTCCTCCTTACATGTCAACATGTAATCTATATATAATAAGGAGACCTATATTTTATGAGTGAAATTATTTTTAAAACGCTTTCATTTATTTATTAGCTTGTAGCCATATCACATACATTTTTATATAACAGAGCTCCTTGCACCCTTAATCATTAATAACTTTACATGATAGTTCATTAAATATTCTATACCCTCTAGCCATTTTTTCGCTTCTTCTGGCGTCTTCCCCCACACAATCATGCCGTAATTATGAACAAGAACTACTCCTCCACCTTCAATGAAATTTGGAACATTGCTTTCTAATAAATCAGCGAATTTTTTTTCATCTTCTACAATTGGAATTGTCATTTCTGTTATACCTTCTTTTCCGAAAACACGCTCCACACTGCGTTTATCGAACGTTACTTCTCCTTCTTCTCCATATAACTCTGATATTAAATGACTATCTACAGTCTGCACTTGTAAAATACATCCTGCACTACTTTTTTTATAAATATCCGCATGCATAAATGACTCTGCAGCTGGTTTTTCTTCATTTTCAAATACTGACTCGCACATGCAATTTACGACAATAAAATCTTCTTCCGAAAATAGCCCTTTATCTCTTCCCTCAACATTTACTAAGAATGTTAACGGCTCTTTTGAAGTACATAGCGATAAACTAATTTTGGTACCATAAAACCAATCACGAAGTGCCAATTCAGATTTCACATCTTTTAATTCATTCCATTTCTTCAGAAAAAATAACATTTCGTCACCCCCGGCATAATATTCATATAAGGTTCGAATCCTTTCTATGTAAAAAGGAATATTTTTTGATTATTCTAAAAATTTAATTGAATTATCACATGAGAACGCTTTTTTGTCAATATAGTTTCGCGGTTCTTCTTTAAAATAGGCTATTCATATATCTATACTCCTGTCTATTGCCTATTTCATTTTGTACATAAAAAATGCGCTATTCTTTACTTAAAGAATAACGCATTTTCCTCATTTTTTATCCCGCTATTTGCCGGGCAGTAAGACCCCCACCTCAAAATTCAGCGAACGCAAAGAAGTTAGGTCGGGGTCGGGCTGCCCGTAAAATCCCGTTTGGTGGGGGGATGAACAAAACCCCCACTGATTAAAGTTTCACTTTATTTCTTTATTGCATTATATAAAAACTGTGCATATTGTTCACGTGTTACGAAATTATCTCCTAAAAAATTCCCTTCTCCGTCACCTTTTGATATTTTATTATCTACTAAAGCTTTCACATATCCTTTCGCCCAATGACCATTTGGTATATCTTTAAAATTCTCTGCACTATTTTCATTTTCTTTTAACTGAAATACTCTTTGTAGTACCACTGACATTTCATATCGAGTTAATACTCCATCTGGACGGAATATATCATTTCCATACCCTGTCATAATACCAGCTTGAACCACTGCATCAATAGCCGTTTCATACATATTCCCTTTCGTATCTGTAAATGCCGTTTTTGGTTCTAGATTATTTTCTAATTTTAAATACCTTTGTATTAGAAGCGCTACTTGTCCACGAGTAATGTTATCCCCAAATCCAAATTCACCATTTCCATAGCCTATAAATAACTTTTCTTTCGCTAAGTAATTAATTGCTTCTTCTGACCAATGTCCTTTTGGTACATCTTTAAATTCTACCACTTCTGTTTTCTCATCTTCTTTAGATGTATTACCTTCTTTACTTTCTACTACATTTTGAATAACAGACCCTGTAAAGAAGATTCCTGTATCCGCAAATGGATCTTTCACACCAAATTCATATACTTTCTCACCTGATGTACTCCATTTCACTACACCATTACTATACGTACCATTATCGCTCTTCAGACGGATTTTCGTAGAAACCTCACCATCTTTTTCATATATAGGTACTTTTACTTCTTTATTTACTTCTGTTTCCTCTAAAAATACTTTTTGATTTTGGACATTAATATAAGCCGTCTTACTTAGTTCTATAACTGGTCGGACATCACGGATTTCATTTGCAACAAAACTTAGAAATACTAATTTTTTCAAATTGCTGACGGGTGATAAGTCTGAAATATAATTCGCTTCTAAATCAAGTTTTTGTAAGTTTACTAGACTTGATAGTGGCGTAATATCCTTTAACTCATTGTTAGGTAAGTGTAATTGTTTTAACTGTGTCATCTTACTTAGAGGAGTAACATCTTTTATTTCATTTTTCCCGATCCACAATTCTTCTAATTGCTTCATTTGCTCAATGCCGGATAAATCTTTAACTTTATTACGTGTTACTACTAAGTCTGTTAAAGGTAATGAATATAACGGTTTAATATCTTCAATTTGATTACCTGCTAAAGTTAAGTATGTTACATTTTTCAAAGCGCTTAATGAAGCAACGTTCGTAATTTTATTATTTGCTAAATTCAAGTAATCTAGTTGTTCCATTTTCGCTAATGCTGTTACATCTTCTATTTGGTTGCCTGATAGATATAAACTTTTTACATTTTTCATTTCAGTTAGTGGTGCAACATTTGTAATTTTATTATTACTTAAATCAAGAGATTCTAAATTATCCATCTTAACAAGTGGCGTTACATCTGCAAATTCATTACCACGCAAAGCTAAATGATTTAATTGCTTTAAGTTCGCAAAGAACGACGGGTCTTTTATCTTCGCATTCGCAACTGTTAAAGATTTTAAATTTGGCATATATTTTAATGCACTATAATCAAGTATCTCATTTGTATTTAAAAATAAATCCTTTACTTGTAATAACTCTTCTTTCGTAATTGGTGTATTTAAATCTTTTCTATTAAATACTTTTTTATTAACAAGTTCTCTTAATTTGTTATCTGTTATCATATTTTGATTATCAACTGGATTATCCGTTTCCGTATTGCCTGAATTAGAGTTATCATCTGGTTTCTCTGTTTCTTTGTTACCTACAGTTGGATCTTTAATTTCAAATTGAACTTGATATTTGTGATCATATCCAATAGCCGGAATAAGTATATGCATTTGCATATTGTGCTTCTTCTCAAACTCGCCAATTTCAAATTGGACTACTTTCGTTCCGTTCTTCCTCTTATCTTCTGATAAAACCTTCACATCATGAAATACACCAGGCTGGTTTCTATCTTCTATTCTAAGATATTGAAAATAATCGCTATCTTGCATTGTTACAGTGACAATTTTTTTGCCAGCTGCAATCGTTACTTTAGGATCTTTTATATATTGAGAAACCATAGATGGCTCGTCTTTTTGGTCCTTATATATTTTAATTTCAGTATCATACTTGCGATCACTCGCTGCTGCTACCGATTGATTTGCTTCAACTTTTAATGCCGCTAATGCTGGAGTAGAATACGTAGCAAATGGAATTGCTAATGTTGTGGCTACTACTAGCGCCTTCATATAATTTTTTTTCAAAATAATATCCCCTATCATATATAATTTTTATAATTGATAATCCTTATCAATTACTCACAAATAAATGATAATGAATCTCATTATCATTGTCAATGAGAATATTACATTAAATTTATATTTTTAAAGATAAAAAATAAAAAGCCCTTTATTCAAAGGGCTTTTTTACCTATCGTATGAAGAATTTCACTTTTTTCCTTCTCATTGATGACACCAATTTTTTGCAAAATATTCGCGTACAATACAAGTTTATTATATATTCGTTCTGACATGTTCTCCCTTCTTTCCTTCGACCAACTTTTTTTGTATTGGTAAATTATATGAAAGAGATGAGAAAATGTGTCCACTTTTTGCATAAATGCAAATCTTTTATTTTACGATTTGTAGACAATAAAACTCCCTCCTAAAAATTAGGCGGGAGTTTAGGTACTTTCACTTTATTTAACAAACTGTCCACTGAATATTATGCTTCATAAGTTCTTCTTCAAAACTATATGGCATTTTTTTATCACAAATTACATGTTGAATACGTGAAAATGCTGCTATACGATAATTCCCTTTCACGCCTACCTTCGTATGATCACATAAAATATATGTCTTCTCAGCTAATTTCATCATCGCCTCTGACAATTTCGCTTTCTCTAATTCAAAGCTGGAAACTCCAAAACTAGGTAATAGCCCATCAATCGAAACAAACGCTTTATGAAAATGGAATTGCTGTATTACTTGCTGCGAAATAGATCCCGATACACGCGAATGCTTTGGAGACACTTTTCCACCTATAAATAAAACTTCACCATGAAACATCTTTTTATTAATAGAAGAAATTAATTGTGTTGCGACCGGAAATGAACTCGTTACAATCGTTAAGTTTTTACGATGAACAAGATATGGAACCATTTGAAGCGGTGTACTTCCATCATCAATTGCAATGACATCACCATCTTCTACAAATGTCGCTGCTTTATAACCAATTCTTTTCTTCTCTTCTATATGTAGCATTTCTCTTTCTAACATTGGTGCCTCTATCCCAGCGCCTGGAAGTTGAACAGCTCCACCATACACTTTCTTCAGCTTCTTTTCACGATCTAATTCTTCTAAATATCGACGAATCGTTTCTGTTGATACAGCAAATTCTCTCGCTAATTCTGAAACCTTTACTTTCCCTTTAAATTCTACCTTTTCAAGAATGGTTCGCTTTCTTTCTTCTCCTACTACAGACATAGCTTCACCTCATTTATATCTCCCTCATAAACTTACTTATACAAAGTTATACTTTTCTTTGTAAGTGAAAACTTCTTCATGAATATGAATACCGCGCTTTGCTAGCTCATCAAAAATCAATTGTGGATTTTCAAAAGCTTCTTCCGGCGTAACAACACCCACCCTATTTACATTTCCATTTGCAATTAACTCTGCAGCAATCCCAAATGGAATACCGACGTTTCTCGTATACGCTCTTAATTTTTCCCATCCTACAACAGAACCATCAGATAACGGGTGTGTATGATATAACACATGTCTTTGCTTCTCATTATTTTTCATACCTATTACTTCTACATGAAGTGCATAACCATAAAGCTCTGTTTCTTGTCCTTCTTTCGATTGCAATAAATACTGCGAAATACAATCCATAATGCCTATTTCTTTCCCGTTTATTTCAATCTGATCATTACGCAATATGCCGTAATCATATAAAGCACGTACAAGTTGCATATTTTGCTTCGGCCAAGTTCCTCTCGTCTCTATCAGTTTAACACCTTTATTTTCTAATGCCTTTGCTAACGTAATCGTTTCAGAATGCGGAATGATATACTGCGTTGCCTTACCATAAGGCGCTGGCAATTCTATTTCTCTCGGACGCGCAAACGGAAGTACTTGCTTAAATTCACCATCTTCATACACTGTACGCGATGGTAAATGTGGATCATATTCATATGTCGTTGTCTCTGTAATTGATGCAGAAAAAGCAATCGGACGATACGAACCATGACTTACACGGACGGACTCTACAGTATCCAGTTGATTTGCTGCATGCATTGCCATCATTTGCGTTACACCTGGCGTCATGCCAAATCCAGGTAAACATGTTTTTTCATTTTGAACAAATATAGCATGCGATTCATTTTCTTCACCAAATCCATTTAAGTTCACACCGTGACAGCCTGCTTCTGCAATACAGCGGGTCGACAAACCGTTTAGATTTATCGTCGTACCGTCCATTACAATGTCATAATCTTTCATTTTTGCAACCGTATCCTCGTGATTCGTTACATCTACTTTTACAAAATCAACACGAGGATCATTGAGCCATTCTACTACTTTACGGCCCTCTTCCTCGTTAAAATCAGCTACTGTAATCGTCTCAAAAGATGAAAATTGAACTAAATCCAAAATAGCTTCACGACAAATTTTACCTGCTCCACCTAAGCAAAATACTTTCATCTAATAACAGCTCCTTTAGCAATACTATCAACTAAGCGATTAATATCTTCTTCATGTACATCACCGATATTTCCAATGCGGAACGTATCTACTTTCGAAATTTTACCAGGGTAAATAACAAATCCATAACGCTTTAATTCGTTATATAACTGTTGAAACTCGAACTCCTCTTTTGGATAAATAAAAGATGTAATAATAGGAGATTGATATTTCTCATCTACTAGTGCCTTAAATCCGATTTCTCCCATTCTATTCACTAGTAGTTTTTGATTGTTGTAATATCGATTGTAACGCGCTCTTACTCCACCCTCTTTTTCTAGTTCAAGTAGTGCTTGATAAAAAGCATGTACAACATGTGTAGGTGAAGTAAAACGCCATTTCCCATTTTGTTTTTCCATCGTTTCCCATTGATCATATAAATCAAGAGATAAAGAGCGTCCTTGCCCTTTACACTTCAATAATTCATCACGTTTTGCGATTACAAATCCGAATCCAGGAACCCCTTGAATACACTTATTCGCACTACTAATTAAAAAATCAATTTGTAAATCAGCAATGTCTATTTCAATCCCGCCGAAACTACTCATCGCATCAACAATTGTAACCTTTCCATACTGCTTTCCTAATTTACATACATCTACAATTGGATTTATAATGCCTGTCGTTGTTTCACAATGAACAACTGCAATATGTGTAATCTCTTTATCTTCTTCCAATAACTTTTCTACTTCTACAATATTAGTAGGTTCCCACTCTTCTGTTTGACTGACCACTACATCAATCTGTAACATCTCTGCTATTTGTACAATGCGCTTACCGTACGCACCATTTGTACAAACGAGAAGCTTCCCATTTTCCTTAATAACAGAACCAATTACTGCTTCAACTGAAAACGTACCGCTTCCTTGCATTAACACTGTTGTATATTTCTCTTCTTCCTTCGTCGCTAGCGATACAAGTTTAGCTCTTACTTCTTGCACCATCGTATTATATTCAACATCCCACGTACACCAATCGTATAGCATAACTTCTTTTACTGATTTTGTTGTCGTTAATGGTCCTGGTGTTAATAATAAGTAGTGATTTTCATTCATGATCCCGTACCCCTTTTATGAAATAATAAGTTCTTGTTTCTCGATATGTTCCATTACGTTTTCGAGCTCCTGCATCGTTTCAATCGTAAAATGAGCCCCATTTTCAACAAACCGATTACGAATTATTTCTATTTTTTCACGAAGCTCTACCGAATCCATACTCTCCACTTCCTCTTCCGTTAAACCAAGCTCACTACTTCCAAGAATTACACCAACTGTCCACATTCCAGCATTTCTACCTTCTTTCATATCTGATACTGTGTCCCCTACTTTTATCATATGGTTCATCGGATACACACCAAGTTCCATTGCATTTTTATAGCACATCCATGGGTATGGGCGGCCTGCTGGAACATCATCTGGCGTAACAAGAAAATCAGGTTTATATCCTTGTAACGCTGCTTCCTTTGCTACAATATCCATCATTTCTCTCGTATAACCAGTTGTTGAACCGATTTTAATGCCTCTCTCACGTAAAGAAGCGATTACTTCTTTTACCCCATTAATCGGCGTGGCATAATTTGGCAAAATAGAAAAGAGAATTTCTTCAAACTCTTCATACATCTCATGAATGTCTGCTTCTGTTGGTAATTGACCGAAGACACGCTTCCACTCATCCGCAATACGAGGCATTTCTGTTAGTGCCCTTACATGATCTATTTTTAATAATCCCATTGGCTTACGTGCTTCTTCTGCTGTAATTTCAACGCCGCGTTTATGAAAAATCTTCATGAATACTTCTAGTGGTGCAAAACATCCGTAATCAACCGTCGTACCTGCCCAATCAAAAATAACTGCTTCAATTTTCATTCTGTCCATCACCCTTCTTACTTATCTTTTTTGCCATTGTGAAGTTCGGTTACGAAGTGCTTTCGTTCCCCATTCATATACAACTCTCACTACAATATTTGTAACAACAATAAGTACACTCATTGCAGCTGCTGGCGCTACATTTCCTGCATCATCCATATTTACGATTGATACGGCAGCTAGTTTAAAATCAGCTGCATATAGGAACACAACTGCCGATACAGTTACCATTGAATTTACGAAGTAGTACATTACCATTTCTAAAATTGCTGGTAAACACATTGGTACTGTTACTCGGAAGAATGTTTTATAAAACGGAATACCCATCGACTGCGAAACAAGCTCAAACTCTCGGTCTAATTTCTTTAAGGCAGTCGTTGCCGTAACAAATGTTACAGAATAAAAATGAATGATATTTACTAGTACTAATACAGCAATTGTTCCGTATAAAGAATGAAACGGATTCGTTACTGATAGTCCAAGAATTTGAATCGTTGGTTGACTAAAGAAAAAGACATATCCTAATCCGAGTACTAAACCTGGTATCGCTAACGGCACTATAGAGAAAAAGTAACCTGTTTTTCTGAAAAATTGTAGCTGGTCTATTTTCTCAATTGCATATGCGAATACAAATGTTAAAATCGCCCCGATAACTGCTGTAACTGCTGAAACAATTACGCTATTTTTAAATGCTTCAAGTCCATCTCCTGTTAAACTTGAAAAATTAAAATGCTCAAATGTAAAACTCATATTATATGGCCATACTTTCACACTTGCAGCAATACCAACTGCAACAAATAATAGAATGATCATAAGGGTAATCACACTACAATATATGAATGAGATTACATCTCTTTTCTTATTAGCTATTATTCTGTATGGTACTGCCTTTGAAGATAAGAAATTCGCCTGCTTTCTTTGCGTAATACGATCAACTACAAATGCGAATATAGCTGGGATTAATAAAATCATTCCGACAGTTGCACCCATCGGCATATTTTGTTGTCCAATCACTTGTTTGTATACGTCAGTAGCAAGCACATTATATTGCCCACCAACAATTTTTGGTGCCCCAAAATCAGTAAAACTAAGTGTAAACACAACAAACATTGCACTAATTAATCCGTACTTTACACTAGGTAAAGTAACTGTGAAAAATTGCTTTGTTTTACTCGCCCCTAACATATTAGAAGCTTCATATAAACGATAATCAGATCCTTGAAAGGCAATTAGCAATATGAGAAAGGCTTGCGGAAATGTATACATAACTTCAGCTATTACAATTCCTACTGGTCCATATAAAGGGATTTGTATACCTTCAAATAAACCAAACATTCCTTTCGTTACTAGCCCTTGATTACCAAATAAATATGTAAGTGCTATACCGTGCATCATCGTTGGTGCGAACAATGGTAATAACGCTACATACTGAAATACGCGCTTTCCAAAAACATTCGTACGGGCAATTGCATATGCGTAAACAAATGCGATTGCAACTGAAATAATTGTTGTTGCGCCCGAAATCCATACTGTATTTTGTAAAGACTGCACTAAAGTTGGTGTTGTGAAATATTTACTGAAATTCGCTAAACCAATGAAAACTCCATCTTTATTATAAAAAGCTTGTGTAAATAGTTGTAATAGCGGTAGTACAAGTATGATAAGGAAGCAAAGAATCATACCGATAATTACGAGCCTTTGGATCCATTCCTCTTTCCCTATACTTCTCTTAATCTTTTTTTTCGTACTTTCTACCTTATAGTTTTCTAACATCTCCATCTATACAATGACCTTCTTTCCATATGACAACATATGATTTTCTGAGAAAGAGATTTGAATCGGCTTTCCTTTTCTAATAGCCGTTGCTTCTACTTCTAATGCTAATATATCCACTACAATTTTCTCATTATAAAGGTGTGTGTTTTCTTCTACGACTCGAACTTCCGTCCGATATACAGATCCGCGAAATTCCATACTTTCCACAACTGTTTTAATACCGTCCTTTTGTACAATTGTTACATGTTCAGGACGAATTGCATGTTCTTCGTTATTTTTCGAAAAGAAATTAATAGAACCAATAAAATCTGCCACAAACGGATTGGCTGGTCTTTGATAAATCTCCTCTGGTGTTCCAATCTGCATAATTTCCGCATGATTCATTACAACAATTTTATCAGCCATCGTTAATGCCTCTTCTTGATCATGCGTTACCATAATCGTCGTTATTCCTATTTTCTCTTGCAAATCACGCATTTCCCTACGTAATTTTTCACGCACTTTTGCATCTAAAGCTGATAACGGCTCATCGAGTAACAAAATATTTGGAGACAGAGCGAGCGCACGTGCAAGTGCTACTCGCTGCTGTTGTCCACCAGACATTTGAGCAGGATATTTATCTTTTACATTCAGCAAATCTACAAGTTTTAACGCATCTAGCGCTTTCTCTTTCACTTCTGCTTTCCCATATTTTTTTGTCTTTAAGCCGTATTCAATATTTTCAAGTGCTGTTAAATTCGGAAATAAAGCATACGATTGGAAAACCATTCCGAAGTTTCTCTTTCCAGGAGGCAATGCTGTAATATCTTTTCCATTCACAGCTATACTGCCAGTCGTTGGTTCCTCTAGTCCCGCTAAAATGCGAAGCAACGTCGTTTTCCCACAGCCACTCGGGCCTAATAAACAAACAAACTCATTTTTGTTCACAGTAAAAGAAATATCTTTTAACGCTGTAAATGCATCAAACTGTTTTTGAATGTGTTGAATTGATAAATATTCGCTCATTTTTCTCTCTCCCACTCACTTACTTTTTCGGTTCTGCTTTTTGGCCAAACTCTTTTTCCCATTTTTCTAAAATTTTGTCACGATTTTCTGCTGCCCATTTAAAGTCATTCTTTTTATATAATTTTTCAGTAACATCTTTCGGGAACCCCTCTGGAAGTTTATAATCATTTTTAATTGTCGCAAATCCATTTTTCTCAAAGTATAACTTCATTACATCATCAGTAATTGCCCAATCTAAAAATGCTTGCGCTATTTTATCATTTTTCGCATTATCTTTCTTAATAAGTGCGTTCGCTTCTACTTCCCAGCCTAATCCTTCTTTCGGCAGTACAACTTCAACTGGTGCACCTTTTTGTTTCTCTTTTAAAGCACTATAAACCATTGATACACCGACTGGATATTCACCTGCTCCTGCTAATTTCGCTGGTTTTGATCCTGAATGCGTATAACTTGCCATATTATCATGAAGTTTCTTCATGTAATCCCAGCCTTTATCTTCACCCATGATTTGTAGCCATGCAGAAACTGTTAAAAATCCTGTTCCAGATGATGCTGGATGTGGCATAACAAGTGTTCCTTTATACTCTGGTTTCGTTAAATCTTCATATGATTCTGGCATCGGTAAATTTTTCTTCTTTAACTCTTCTTTATTTACAGCAATCCCCGTCATAAATGCAGTATTTCCTACCCATTTTTCAGGTTGCTTATCATCTTTAAATTGCGGAAGAACACGATCTGCTCCTTTTGGAGAGTATCCTTTTAACATATCTTTTTTATCTAAAGCTAATAGACTTGATGCCGCAGTTCCCCATACAACATCTGCTTGTGTATTTTTCCCTTCAGCTAGCAATTTCGCAGTAATAACTCCTGTTGAATCACGTACAATGTTCAATTTCACATCAGGATATTTCTTTTTAAAGGAATCAAGATAAATTGGTACAAGCTCTTCTTCAATTGCTGTGTAAACAGTTAATGATCCAGATAATTTGTCATCTTTCACTTTCGCTCCAGCACTTTCCTCCTTCTTTGCACCACACCCCATTAATAACGAAAATACCATTCCAGTTGCTACAGCTTTAAAGATTGTTTTTTTCACTGTCTCTCTCTCCTTTTACAAATCTTATGTACAACTCAAATATAAACAACTAGTGTAAAAGCAGTATTAAACCAACATTAATCTTTTGTTTGTTGTTTGTTTTTGTGTAATACGTTGCTACTTCTATGTTTTTTCGCATTTTTCTGCTAATAGAAAACACTAAATTTACAAATAATTAAAAAAACCTTTATAATCCCACAAAAAAATGAGGCGTTTGTAAAAAACGCCTCATTTTTGTTTCCCTTTTTTCGAATTACGATTAGCATACTTTGCGCTATTTTCTCCTTCATACTCTAATGCAAATTCTGCATCTGGTAAGCTTTCTTTCGGAGTTTTATTATTATTGATTGCCGCATTTTGTTTCACTTTTCTTTTTACCAATACATTCACCTGCTCTCAAGAAATCACTTTCTACTCTAGTTTGAAACAACTTAAAATAATTATTACTGGCAAGTGTTAACAAGTACATAAGAGGCGTTCGATGGAAATACTACGTATGAAGAAATCATTATAAAAAGGAGCGATGATTTTGAAGAAAAAAGAAAAGATTCAATCACCAATTTTAGACGAAACGCTCCCGCATCAAATGAATTTTCCATCTTTTAAAGGAACAGGAAAAACGATGCAACAACCTTTTGTGAATCAATATGATGTTGTAATTGGAGACAGTAAATATAATTCCGAGAACAGTCCGCTTAACAATTGGAGTGATGAAGTAGATCCTGCCATTATGGCTGGCGATGAGTGGATCCATCCTACAAATGATATTGGGTGGATTTCAGAAGAAAATCAAGAGTTGCTAAAAAACGAATCAGATAATAAAAATGAAGCTTTTATGCATCCACAATTTGGAATTAACGACTAAAAAACCATTCTACCTAACGTAGGTAGAATGGTTTCATACTATCCAATAATAATCCGCTCTTTCGGGTATTTATAGCGAGGTGGTTGTTCCCTTCCACCACTAGCTAAAATAAATGTTAAAATACCAACGCGTCCGATGAACATAAGCACAATGAGTACAAGTTTCCCAACAGTTGTTAAATCAGGCGTAACACCTGTTGATAATCCCGTCGTTCCGAAAGCAGAACAAACTTCAACAATTAAGCTCATAAGCGGTACATTTTCCGTAATAGATAAAATGAATAGCGCAGTAGCACATAACAAAATCCCCATCGTCATAACGACAGATGCTTTTAGTACATCCTCTTCATGTAGCTGACGTTTGAAGACTCTAACTGTTCTACCGCCTCTTGCAAAGGTGTATAGTGACAATATACTAACAGCAAATGTTGTTGTACGTATTCCGCCCCCAACCGAACTTGGAGATGCCCCTATAAACATTAATATACTCATAAATAAAAGCGTCGGTTGTGACAATTCACGTATATCCATCGTAGCAAGTCCACCACTTCGCGTCGTCACAGATTGGAATAATGTATAAAATACCGTTTCATGCCATGACTTTCCTACTAAAAAGTGATTTCTCTCCAGTAAAAAAATCATAATTGTACCAACAACAACGAGTGCAAAAAATGTTGTTGTCGTCAATTTTGTAAATAATGAAAAACGAAATAATTGTTGTCCTCTTTTACTAAGGAATTGTTTCACTTCCATTAGCACAGGGAAACCAATCGCTCCTAAAATAATTAGTAGCATATGAATCATTTGAACAATATAATCTTTTTTATACGGAATTAACGATTGTCCTGTTAAATCAAATCCGCCGTTCGTAGTCGCACTAACTGCTGCAAAGAAACCGTGAAAATAAGCTTCTTGCCAAGTCGGAAAGTAAAGTAAAAATCTTGTACCTAATAGGATTGCTCCAATAAGTTCTATCGAAATAATTACAATTAAAATAGAACGCATCAATTCTACAAGACCCGATAAATTTCCTTGATTATGGTCTGCCATAATTAATCTTCTTCTTTGCAAACCAATCTTTTTCCCCGTAATGATCCAAACAAATGTACCAAGCGCCATAATTCCTAAGCCGCCTAATTGTAAAATAAGGGCTAAAACAATAATTCCTGCTGTAGTAAACGTATCTGAAATCGTAATAACAGACAGTCCCGTAACACTTACCGCACTAACCGATGTAAAAAGGGCATCTATAAATGTCCATTTCACACCAGGTTTCGTAACAAACGGTAAACTAAGCAAGATTACCGATACAACTACTGCTAATAAATAAAATAAAACAATGAGTTGTACTGGACGTAATTTTTGTAAAAACTTTTTTATATCTCTCATTCCATCACTTCGCTACCTTTTTTCTATCGATTAAATAAAGAAAAATCTTCCCTTTCTTTATTTGTAAATAACTGTTCAAATAATTTGGCAAAGACCATTCCATATACAGTTCCATTACCCCCATACGGCAATGCGTAAAATAAATTATGTATCTTTTCGTCTTCTTTTAAAATGGGGAGACCATCATGAGTACCACCAAATGCTGCTGCCCAATAGTAGTCTGCCTGTATATTTTTATACTGCGGGAACATCTCTTTTACAATATTAATAAGGATATCACGCTTATGCAATAATTTCGTATCACCGATTGTTTGAATTTGCATCGCTTCATCTAATCCGCCTACAATAATGCGGTTTTGATACGTTCGAAAATATAAGTAGGGCCGTGCCGTTTCCCAAATTAACGATTGCTCATGCCAGCCTTCAAACTGATCTATTTCATTTGTTACAATTGCATAAGAAGTTTCTACTGTTGTATTTTTTTCTTTTTTTCCAAAAAGCGCTTCATAACCTGTCGCCATAATAATATTCTTTGCTACAATTTGATTTCCTGTTTTCGTGTAACAAATTAAATCATTTTGGCGTTTTTTTATATGTATTGCCTCTGTATGTTCATATATATTAGCTCCCATTTGGTTTGCTTTATGCAAAAAACTATGCGCTAATAAATACGGATTCACCTCAGCATCACCTTGCGTATATAACGCTGCTTGTTTTACAAAAGAATAACGTTTCTTAATATCAGCTTCTGTAAAATATTCAACTGGAAATCCATAATTCTGTAACGTATTATATTCCTCTTGTAAAAATGAGACATCCTCACTTTTACTTGCATAATATAAACTATTTCGCGGAATAAAATGGGGATCAATATCAAGAGTCGGTATAGCCTCTTCCATTGTTCTTAGCGCTTCATAACAAAGTTTATATGCTCGTACCCCTTTGTCTTTACCAAATGTATGGGTAAGAGAGGTTAACGATTTATCATGAAGAAATTGTAGTAAGCCTGTATTAGCAGCTGTGCTACCACACGCAATTGCTCTTTTTTCAATAAGTGTAACACTCATGCCAATTTTCGCTAATGAATGCGCTATATGAGCACCGGCTTCGCCGCTCCCGACTACAAGCACATCACATATCATATCATTTTCTAACAGTTGATAACAAGGTACAGAAACCCCTGTATTCCAAAACAACTTACCAGTCATAAGTTTCATAATTATACTCCTAAAATATAAATTTCTCCTTTCTATGTTTTGTTATTTTCCATAAAAAAATCCAACTAACATAGGCTAGTTGGATTTTTTATTTTTAATTAGAACGCTCTTCAAGCCAATTTCCAATCGTCGGATATGTTTGTTTTACAGCTGTTCCACCGTAAACGATAGACATATGCCCTGTCGGTAAACATACATATTGTTTATCTGTGCTAGAAATATGGTCTAGTAATGCTTCTACTTGACATGGTAAAGCGATATGATCACGTTTCCCGGAAATATTTAAGACATTCGCCTTAATATTTGCAAGGTCTACCTTTTGTCCGCGAATAACGAGTTCACCCTTAACCAGTTTATTATTTTGATAAAAATCACGAATCCACTGTCTGTATGATTCACCTGGGAACGGAATACCATCACCAACCCACTTTTGAACCAATCTCCAGCTTTCGACGAAGCGCTCATTCTCTGAACGATCTACTAAAGCAACATATGGACCGACAAAGTTTGTAATTGGTTTTAACATTTTGTTTCCGAAATCAATCATTTCTGGCGGAATATTTCCAAATGTATCAACCGCTTTATCTAAATTGAAGTATTTCTCATCTAATAAAGGACCATACAATCCTGTTTCAGAGAAATCAAAAGGACTTGTCATGAAAATTAAATTACGAATTGGCATGTGCGGATGAAGTGCTGCATAAATAGAAGTTAGCGTTCCACCCATGCAATAACCAAGTAAAGAAATCTCGTCCGATTTTGCAGTTCGCATTACTTTTTTTACTGCTTTTGCAATATAATCAAACACGAAATCATCAAATTTCAAATGACTATCTTCTAAACCAAATGTGCCCCAATCAAGCATATACACATCAAAACCACGATCCACTAGATATTCCACTAAACTATTTCCAGGAGTTAAATCCATAATATATGGTTTATTAATAAGAGCGTATATTAAAAGGATTGGAACTCTTTGTGTTTTTTCTTGTTTTGGAATGTAGCGATAAAGCTTCGTCTTATTCTTCGTCCAAATAACCTCTTTCGGCGTTAATCCTACTTGCGGCTCTGGTTCACGTAATAAAATCTCACTCGCCCTTTTCACTCGGCGGTATGCTTTTCGGTACTCTTCTGGGTATAGCTCTAATTGCTTTTCCCATTCTGTTGCGAATGTAGTCATTTTTTTATCTCCTTTTTGGTCGATTTCCTTCTTAAAAAAAGAAGTGCATTCCTGCTATGGATATGCACTTTTTTCTTACTTCATTACATATATAATCCGCCGTTAATGTTTAATTGCTGACCTGTGATATACGCACCGTCACGGCATAGGTATACTACACCTTTTGCAATTTCATCAGCTTGACCAAAACGTTTTTTCGGGATTTTTGCAACGATTTTTTGACGTACTTCTTCTGGTACTTCTGCTACCATTTCAGTATCAATAAACCCTGGGCAAATTGCATTTACAGTGACATTTGTTTTTGCAAGTTCTAACGCTAATGATTTTGTAAATCCTAACATACCCGCTTTTGCTGCTGAATAGTTTGTTTGGCCAAATCCACCTGCTTGACCAATAATAGAAGAAATGCTAATAATTCTTCCTTCTTCCGCTTCCGTTATGTATGGAAGAACCGCGCTTGTCGTATTAAATACGCTACTTAAATTCACGTCAATTACGCGCTCCCAATCTTCACGATTTAACTTTTTGAATGTACGATCTCTTGTAATACCAGCATTATTAACAAGAATATCAACTTTACCAAAATGATTCACAGCTTCTTCTACAAGTCGGTTTGCATCTTCTACTTTAGAAACATCCGCTTGCACTGCATAAACGTCATGTCCGTCTTTTCCTAGTTCATTTACTAAGTTTTCAGCTGCTTCTTTACTGCTATTATAGTTAATAACTACTTTCGCTCCCTCTTGTGCTAATGCTACTGTAATTGCTTTTCCAATCCCTTTTGCTCCACCTGTTACGATTGCTACTTTGCCATTTAATTGAACCATTTCTTTTCCCCCTTAAATGAATTTGTGAACGATTGTTATGAATCATTTTGGCACTCATACTGTAGAGTCCCTATATAATTATGTTTCGCTGTTTACACGTGAAAAGAGATTCTCCCTCTCTCTTTTACCTGTTATAAACAAGCGCTTTTATCATTTTTTATTTTCCGGCTTATTCGCAGGCTTTATCTCTTCTTTTACAGGTACTTGTAGTTTAGCTAGTACTGCATTTTGCTTTTCTAGCAATTCTAAAATTTGATCTACTTTTGTTTCAAGCGTACGAATATCTTGTTTCACTTTCGTCACATCACGCTTTAATGTAGGAGCTTGTCCTAAAGAATCTACTTTCTCCTCTAGAAACTCCTCAATGTTATCTACTTTATTTTCTAAGTTAATAACAAGCGTAGCCACTCTTGCGATATCCTCTTTCGTCGGCACATTTACTTGTTCTAAATAGTTTTTTGTCGTATCATTTAATGCTTTTTGATAAAACAAATTCAAATCTAGAACGCTGCCCATCCAAGCAGAATATTCTTCTGTTTTAATTGTTTCATTGAGCGCTTTTCCCCAAAATGTTTCGGTTTGTTCATAAGCATTTTTCCATGCTTGTAGTGGATCGAATTTTTGATCAATCACTTTACCTACACTCCCTTTTTCGTTTTTGAAACAATTCAACCTATTCACTATTTTCTAATATTCTGAATAAAACTTCAAGTCTATATTTTATTTTTTTCTATTTTCTAACAAATGTGTTGACTTTAAAAACAGATAGGTGTAAATTGCACTTATAAGCAAAAAATTCCATCTAACTGATTCATGAGGTGATGCACAATCATGCTACAAAATGAACCAGAACAACGCGAAAGTTTGGAGAACAACCAAGCGAAACAACCAAACTCCATGCCAAAAAACTTCTTAGTTCCCTTCTTACTTCTCTGTCTAAAAGACTGGAGTCTTCATGGTTACAAACTTATTCAAATGCTAATGGATATCGGCTTTTCTTCTGTTGACCAAGGTAATGTTTATAGAACACTACGCAAATTAGAAAAAGAAAACCTTATTTCTTCTACTTGGGATACAAGCGATGGAGGGCCGGCAAAAAGAATTTATTCTTTAACTGAATATGGAGAGCAATATTTAACAACATGTGCGACTTCTTTTGAACATTATCAAAATATGTTGCGAACGTTTTTCACGTTATACACCAATGCATTCTTTCCATTTTCTACTTCTCCAGAAAAGGATGAAAAGGATTCTTCATCTTCACCTGGTGGTACAGCAGAGTAATCTGCGTTCACAATATGCAAAAAAACATTTGGGGGTCAAACAATGGAAACTAAACCATACGAATTAGTCGATGCATTTTGGAAAAACTGGTCTCAATCACTTTCCCTTTTCTCTTCAGCTGGGAAACAATTAGAGCAACTTACTTTAGAAACATTAAAACAACAACAAGACGCTTTGCATAAATTAACATCAGGAGTAGATGAACTAGAAAAAGAACTACAACAAATCACTGCTCAGTTCAATAACCAATATACAGATTACGTGAAACAATTAACTGGTAACTCCTTAAATGATCAAATTAACGAGTGGCAAGACAAGTGGAAGGAACTTTCTGCTCATATGCAGCAGCTTACTGTTTCTCCTACAAAAACATCTTTGTCAATTCTTACACAAACAAGCGGTCAATTTGAAGAAACAACAAAACAATTTATTGAGCAACAACAATTACAACGTGAAGAGGCTCAAAAACAGTTAGAGGGTTTTTTGGAAGAGTTCAAGTCAAAACAGTTGGAACTCGCAAAAAAGTTCGAGGAAAACTCAAAAAATCTATTTACTTCCATCAAGTAAGAAAAATGTGGGAGCTAACTGCAGCACAAACAAAACTCTTTCTTCCTCCTACTACATCAAGATGGCTAACATTTTTCGATATGGAAAAGAAGGAGGACAAAATGAATCCATTTCAAGAAGCACAAACTGTTCCGGAGCTTCGTTATGATGAGATTCAAGTCGGTGATCAAGCATCCCTTACAAAAACAATTACAGATGAAGATGTTATCAATTTTGCAAAATTGACTGGAGATGTGAATCCTATTCATATTTTAGATTCTTTTGCAAAAACGACAATGTTTAAAGAACGTATTGCTCACGGTATGCTCGTTTCGAGTTTTATTTCTACCATCCTTGGAACGAAACTCCCGGGCAAAAATACGATTTATTTATCCCAAAACGTTTCATTCCGTGCCCCTGTCAAAATCGGTGATACACTTCGCGTTGTGGCAGAGGTTATTAAGAAGCGTGACGATAAAAAAATCATTACGTTGCAAACAAACATATATAATCAATCGGATGATATTGTCGTGGAAGGTACAGCGACAATACTGAAAAAAGAGTAGCAAATTTGCTACTCTTTTTTTCTATCCAAGAACTTCTAATCGCACCGATTACTTCCGCGTATGAGTATGTCGTTTCCACATAAAATAACGTTACCAGTTTAGATAAGAACTTAGCTCAACTGGACTACTCATAAGGATGTGTATCAACATGGTAAAAACAAACAAATTATTAGTTCCAGGTGCAGAACAAGCGCTTGAACAATTTAAATATGAAATTGCACAAGAATTTGGTGTAAGCTTAGGTTCTAATACAGCATCTCGTTCTAACGGTTCAGTTGGCGGTGAAGTAACAAAACGTCTTGTTGCTTTAGCTCAACAACAATTACGTGGATAATAATATAACATATGGCTTAGAGGCAGATATTATCTGCCTCTTTCTATTTTCAACATACATAACAGTGCTTTTTCACATACTAATCAAAGCAAAACGAAAGGAGCAATATGTGACATGAAACGGATTAATATTAGCATGAGCCCTCCCCGCGTTCTTACTTTATCTTTTATTGTATTATCAGTTGTCGGCACATGCTTATTAAAACTGCCAATTGCTACGACAACGTCCATTTCATGGCTCGATGCCTTATTTACAACCGTTTCCGCTTGTACTGTTACTGGGCTTGGTGTTGTGGATACTGGAAAAGTGTTTACTTTATTTGGACAATGTGTCATTTTAACGCTTATACAAGTTGGCGGGCTTGGCATTATGAGCTTTGCGGTCTTAATTGCCATTATGCTCGGAAGAAAAATCGGTCTTCAAAACCGTATTTTATTGCAACAAGCATTAAATCAAACGAATATCGGCGGCGTTATCCGTCTTGCCAAAGCATTATTTTTATTCTCTTTTACAGTCGAATGTATCGCTACTTTAATTCTTTCTTTTGAATGGGTACCAAAATATGGGGTTGCCAAAGGGATCTATTATAGTTTTTTCCATTCAATCTCAGCCTTTAACAATGCTGGTTTTTCTGTGTGGAGCGATAATTTAATGTCCCATTCTCATAGCATTCTTGTCAATTTCGTCATTTCCTCTCTCATCATTTTAGGTGGAATTGGTTTTACAGTAATTGTAGACATAAAAAGAAAGAAAAACTTTAAAAACCTTACACTACATTCAAAACTTATGCTCACTTCTACTCTAATCGTCAACATTATTGCTACCCTTTTTATTTTTATATTCGAGTTCCATAACTCCCTTTCTATGAGAGGTTTTACCCCATTTGAAGAAGGAATGGCCTCTTATTTTCAAGCAATTTCAACACGAACTGCCGGGTTTAATACTGTTGATATTTCTACATTGTCAAAACCTTCCCTCCTATTAATGATGCTCCTTATGTTTATTGGTGCTGGTAGTGCTTCAACGGGTGGTGGGATTAAGTTAACAACATTTTTAATCATATTTTTTGGCGTATTTAAATTTTTACAAGAACAAGAGGATATTGTCGTATTTAAAAAATCCATTAAAGATACTCTCATTGTCAAATCATTAACCATTACTATTATTTCCATTTCATTTATCTTTTTTGCTATTTTAATTTTGAGTATTACTGAGCGAGTTCCTCTATTGATGAGTGCTTTCGAAGTATTTTCAGCATTTGGGACTGTTGGCCTCAGTATGAACTTAACACCTCACTTAACTATAATCGGAAAAGCTATTATTATCTTTATGATGTTTTTTGGGAAAATGGGTCCTTTAACATTGGCTTTTTCATTTGCTCGTAAAAAGAACCGGAAAATAAAATATCCTAATGAAGATATTTTAACAGGTTGACAACCGTATAAATTATCCATATAATGAGAATACAATAACATATCTCCAAAGGGGAGTAGCGTCCAAGAATATTTCTTGGAAACAAAGTCGTCATTACGTAGAACTTAGTTCTTCCGGCTTTGTTGGCATTTTTATTACATATGTCTAGCAAGACCTTTGCCTATTAACGGCAGAGGTCTTTTTTGTATTCATTTCCAAATTCTTCCAAAGTTAATAGGCAGGAGTATGGGGAAACTAAATAGTGGGGAAATTCTTCACTTATTTAGAACTTATAGAGATGAGAGGAGAATGTACATGGATGTATCATTATTATTGGAGTATGGTTGGGTATTACTCATCCTAATTGCACTTGAAGGGATTTTAGCGGCTGATAACGCTCTTGTTCTTGCAATTATGGTAAAACATTTACCAGAAGAAAAACGAAAGAAAGCACTATTTTACGGATTAGCGGGGGCATTTGTTTTCCGATTTGGATCGTTATTTATGATTTCGTTCTTAGTCGATGTATGGCAAGTGCAAGCAATCGGTGCCATCTACCTTATGTTTATCGCTGGTAATCACTTATTTAAAACATATGTTAAAAAGAATACAGATGAAGAAACAGAAGAAAAAGAAGCAAAGAAAAAACAAGAGAACTTTTGGTGGACTGTATTTAAAGTTGAAGTTGCTGATATCGCCTTCGCAGTTGATTCAATTTTAGCTGCGGTTGCACTAGCAATGACTTTACCAAAAACAGGATTAGGTACAATTGGTAGTCTAGATACTGGGCAATTCGTTGTTATCTTTGTAGGTGGACTTATCGGATTAATCATTATGCGATTTGCAGCAACTGCTTTCGTACAAATCTTAAAACGTAAACCAGGACTTGAAACTGCAGCATTCTTAATTGTAGGTTGGGTTGGTGTGAAGCTAGCAGTTTATACATTAGCACACCCTGCATTAAATGTAATTCCACATTCATTCCCAGAATCCACTCCGTGGAAGCTTACATTCTGGATTGTATTAGTCGGAATCGCAGTTGGTGGTTGGTTCTTCTCAAAAGAAGTAGAAGTAAAAGTAGAAAAGAATTTAGACGAAAAAGCGCTGTAATTACAGCGCTTTTTCTTTTTCCTTTCTTCCTCTCAATGTCCAGAAAAAATTCCATTATACTATCTTTTGTAAACGTTTTCTTAACATATGTATGTCCTTTTTGTGAAACATTGCACAAACTTATTGAAAGTGAGAACAATTCCATGTACTTTATTCATATAAGGAGTATTTATAGAAGATTTACTAAAGGAGCGTATTACTCATGCTAGAACAAGGACTAGATTATGTTGTCAAACTGGCTAAAAGCAAAAAGAAAATGCTAGATACAAACCCAATGCAATATTTCATTCGTGCTGCACTTGCGGGTATTTATATCGGTTTTATTATTGTACTATGTTTTAAATTAGGTAACTTTTTTCACATTGCAGATTCACCAGCAACTTATTTAGCTGCTTCTATGTTTTTCGGGATTGCTCTCGTACTTATTATATATGGCGGTGCTGAATTGTTTACTGGAAACACAATGTACTTTACTGTAGCAACTTTAAGGAAAGAAACAACGATTTCTGATACACTTCGTAACTGGGTTGCTTGTTATGCAGGTAACTTAGCCGGCGCGTTATTCTTTGCCTTACTATTTTACGCAACTGGAATTTTTGAAGCAATTGATCACGGTCACTTAATGAATAAAGTCGTTGAAGGAAAGATGAACACACCTACAATGCAGCTATTCTTTAAAGCCATTTTATGTAACTGGCTCGTATGTCTTGCTTGCTTCTTACCATCTCAGGTTAAAGGCGACACAGCAAAAATAATGGTCATGATGCTACTTGTTTTCACATTCTTCTTATCTGGTTACGAACATAGTATTGCAAACTTGTCACTCTTTGCTTTATCTTTAGTTTCACCGCATCCTGAGACAATTTCTTTTTCAGGTGCTATTCATAACTTAATTCCTGTTACAATCGGTAACATTATTGGCGGATCAGTATTTGTCGGTATGGTATACCACTACTTAACAAAGAAAACACCTGAAGTTCAACAGGAAGAAACTGAAATCGCAGCAACTCAACAAGAAGAGATTATTCCTTTACAAGCACATATGAAACATTAAAAACTCCAAAGTTTTACTTTGGAGTTTTTAGCTTCCCACGTATTTAACAACAAGGTGAGGATTAATTTCTCCTTCTTCCTTTCCCTTATCCATTCTCTGTTTCATCTTGTGCATACCGATGATATCATTCGTATGAAGGTGAATTTCATTTACATATAACCCCTCTGTACAAAAAGCTTCTACAAAATCCAGTCCATTTTTTGCTCCCCACCCCATATTAAAATCAAGGGAAAGAATATTCACATCATAATCCTGAACCATTTGCAAGGCACATTCTACTGTAGTTGCGGGCACATACCCGAACGGGCAACTTCTTTGATCATCCATATATACGTTCATTTTCTATTCCCTCTCTAATTTGAATACGCGGCCAATACATAACATATTGCCGCAAGACTAATAAAAGGACCAAATGGAATTGGCTTTCTTACTTCTATACGTTTTAATACGATACCAATTCCGAAAAAACAAAGACTGAAACAAGACGCTAAAAATAAAACGATAAAAACTCCCTTCACTCCTACTATAAACCCAAGTAACGAAAGTAGTTTTATATCGCCTCCGCCAAGCCCTTCTGGATATATCTTTTGCATGCAATATAACAAAATGAATATAACACCACTACCAACTATACTATCTGTCCAAGTAACTAATTGTACAAAAACACTTTCAAGAATGAGTAAAACGGCAAACGAAATTAAAATACAATCAGGAATTAACATATATAAGTAATCTGTAACTGAAATAATAAGAAGTAGCGAAAAAAGGGATAAAATGATAATAAGCTCTCGTTCTATTCCAATCATATACACGGTAAGAAGAAATATACTTCCTGTTATACATTCAAATACTACATACATAATTGGAATTTTTCTCTTACAATTCGTACAACAGCCTCTTTGTATATAAAATGAAATGATGGGGATTAATTCTTTTGGCCTTAGCACATATTTGCAATAATAACAATGTGAACGCGGGGTAATGATAGACGCACCTAATGGAATCCTCATCGCAACTAACATAAAAAAAGAACCAAACACCATCCCTGCTAACAGTGCATATAAATAAGTGAACATCCCTTCCTCTCCTTTCCCAAAAAACATAGCAAAAAAAGGAGAGAACTTCTACTTCATATTATCCTTTATTCTACTAAAAAAGCAGGCCATTTTCCGGCCTGCTTTCCCCTCTTTTATACGATGAAATATACTGCTTTTAATGGTCCATGTACTCCGACAACAAGATTCATCTCAATATCAGCCGAGTTACTTGGCCCTGTAATAAAGTTAATACAAGATGCCGCTGTCTCCCCATTTTCTACACGTGAGTTCATATCCTGAACCGCTTGTGTAATACGAGGCACAAGTGTTTCACGTGGAATAATAGCAAAATATACAGTCGGTAAAAAGTGTAAAGAACGTCCTTGCCCTTTATGGCTTTGTACAACAATTGTACCAGATTCAGCTAATGTATAATCACTAAATGCAATACCAATATTCGCTTTTTCAGCTAAACGCATATTTTCGTCTTTTCTCTCTGGATCCCATACGTTTACTTCAATGTCTCGCTTTGGAAGTTCTTCTTTAAATAAAGATGTTAAACCATATGCATCAAAACGCTCATCTGCTGATAATAAAATAGGTCCCCCGCCGTTTTCCATGATTACTTTTTGAAGGTCTTCACCTAAACGGTCATTTGTCGTTTCTACTACAGTTGTATGAATGTTTGTACATTGCTTTTTAAACACTTCTAGTAATTCTTCTTGTGAATAATCTTTTAACGTTTCTATATTCACATTACTTTTCCATACTGGACGCTCTACACCTTCTGTTTTACGCGCGCGTCCAAGTTCTTTTGCAATGTTATCTAGAAAGGCATCACGGTTTTGAATTAATCCTGTCATTATTTATCCCCGCCTTTCTTATGATCTTTATACCAATCACGGAATCGTTCTTTACTTGGAGCTGGAAATTCACGAATATCCGTCCAGTTTTTAAGTGGTCCAACACCTTTTGATACACGATTACCAGATGTAAATGGACTCATTGCCGCTGGTGCCATTTTTGAACCCATTTTATATAAAGCAGCTGAAGAAGCACCCATACTAAACATTTTCATCGCTAGTTTTTCTGCAAGTGGTGCACGACCTTCTTGCTCAACGATGACTTGACGATGTTTTAATAATAAATCATGCAATGGAATTTTTACTGGACAAGCTTCTGTACATGCTCCGCATAAACTAGATGCATAAGGAAGCTCTTTGTAATCATCATATCCACCTAGAAGCGGTGTTAATACCGCACCGATTGGCCCTGAGTAAATCGATCCATATGAATGTCCACCAACGTGACGATATACAGGACATACGTTAACACAAGCAGCGCAACGAATACATTGTAATACTGAACGGAATTCAGATCCAAGAATTTGAGAGCGACCATTATCAACAACAACTAAATGGAATTCTTCAGGTCCATCAACTTCCTCTTCTTGAATTGGTCCTGCTACTGTAACATAACTTGTTAATTTTTGGCCTACTGCACTACGACATAGTAAACCAACTAAAACATCTAATTCTTCCATTGTCGGAACCATACGTTCCATACCCATTACCGCAATTTGTGTTTTCGGAATTGACATAACAAGATCTGCATTACCTTCATTCGTTACTAAACAAAGAGAGCCAGTATTTGCAACAGCAAAGTTACAACCAGTTACACCAATTTCTGCATCCATAAATTTCTCACGAAGTTGTTTACGAACAAACTTTGTCATTTCATACGGGTCATCAGAATTTTCATATCCTAGTTTTTCTTTAAATACATCGCGAATTTGCGTTCTATTTTTATGAAGTGCAGGTGCAATAATATGTGAAGGTGGATCGTTATCTACTTGCAAGATATACTCTCCTAAGTCACTCTCTAACACTTCACAGCCAATCTCTTCAAGCGCATGGTTCATACTGATTTCTTCTGTTACCATCGACTTTGATTTTACTACTTTTTTCGCTTGTTTCTTTTTGGCAACGTCTTGAATATACTTTGCTGCTTCCTCTTTCGTCTTCGCAAAGTACACGTGTCCGCCTCTTTTTGATACATTTTCACTTAACTGCATTAAATAATAATCAAGATTTTCTAATGTATGTTGACGAATTTGTTCACCTAGTTCTCGCCACTCTTCCCAGTTTCCTAATTCATCTGCGGCTTTTAAGCGATTCGTATATAAACGCGTTTGTGCAGAAGAAACTGCTCCGCGCATAAACGAATCTTGAATTCCATCACCAACGCGATCATTAAATTTTTTCTCACTGATTTTCATAGACATAGCTTATGTTCCCCCTTCATGAGCGACTATTCAGTACCTCAGCAATATGCATTACTTTTACTTCTTTTCCTAAACGCTCAATACGTCCGCCAATGTTTAACAAACACCCACAATCTGCACCGATTAAATAATCTGCACCTGTTTCCATTACACTATCTACTTTTTCGTCTACCATTTGCTCAGAAATTGGAGTCATCTTAACTGAAAACGTTCCCCCAAACCCGCAACAATTTTGCACGTTTGGCAAATCTCTCACAGTTAATCCTTTTACATTTGATAATAAAATTCCTGGTGCTTCTTTTATCCCGAGCATACGTGTCATATGACATGATTTATGAATAGTAGCTATCCCTGGTAAACTTGCACCAACATCTGTAACTTTTAAAACATCTACAATAAACTGTGTAAATTCATAAGTTTTATCAGCAACTTTTTGTGCACGTTTAGCCCACTTTGGATCATCTTTGAAAACATGCGGATACTCATGAAACATTGTCGCACACGAACCAGATGGCGTAACAATATATTCTGCATCTTCGAAAGTTTCAATCATATGTTTCATCGCTTCTTTTGCTGCTTCTACATGGCCACTATTATAAGCAGGCTGGCCACAACAAACTTGTGCTTCTGGAAATTCAATTTCACAACCTAAACGCTCCAACACTTCAACTGTTGCTTTGCCGACATTTGTTTCAAACATATCGACTAAACAAGTAACAAATAAAGTAACTTTCATAACTATTACTCCCCCTTTTTACAACTTCACCAACAAACATATGGTCATCAGATGACTGAGTAGAGAAGAAATAGGCTCAACCATGGCCTATCCTCTCCCTCTTCTAAAGAAAACGCTTACTTAATCTTTCTCTATTTTATCAGAAAATTAAATTTTTAAAAGATTAAATTACGAATTTATATCGTTTTTACCTGTGACAATATGTTCTACATTTGTTAAATGATCTAGCATTGCTTGCTGCGCTAATTCTACATCTTGTTTTAACACCGCATCATATATAACTTGATGCTCTTCTATAAGTCGTTCTGATGTCGTTTGTTCACCATATAAAATAATGCGTCTTGATTCACCAATCGTTTCAGCAATCATCTCTGAAACATGATTCATGAGTTCAAGCAAAATGTTATTATGCGAAGACTCTGCAATTCCCATATGGAATTGAAAATCGGCTTTTTCGCCAGCCTTTTCATCTCCAATGCTCTTTGCCATTTCATCTAACCAATGTTTCATATTTTGTAAATTATCTTCCGTACGTTTTGCCGCCGCTACTCGAACTGCCCCCACTTCAAGCACCTTTCGCACTTCTAATAAATTCAAAATATCTTCTTTCTTCATTAATAATCTATTGTTTAATGATTTCGTTAATGAAGAAGAATCGAAGTTCTTCACATATGTACCTTCTCCTTGTTTCATCTCAATTAAGCCCATCGCTCTTAGCGCACTTAGCGCTTCACGAACAGCAGATCTGCCAACTTGAAACTGCTCAGCTAATTGATGCACAGGGAGTAGTTTGTCACCAGGTTTTAACGTACCATTTTTAATCATTGTTAAAATAGCTTCAGATACTTCTTCGTAAATTTTTTTCGGTTTAATAGATTTGTACTCCAGTTAAATCACCTCAGTATCTTCCAAACAACAATTGAAACGATTTATAAGAACTTTGCATCATAACTATTTTAGACCGAATTGATAAGAAGTACAAATGTTTTGTTCATAAAATAGTCAAATTTTTGATATTTATTACATATTAATTTATATTTTTACGTATAAAGTGAAACTTTAATCAGTAGGGGTCTTGTTCATTCCCCACCTAACTTCTTTGCTTCCGCTGAATTTTGAGGTGGGGATCTTACTGCTCGGCAAATAGCGAGAGGAATATTCCCTTCAATATAAAGAACATGTCCTAAAAATTAGAACATGCCCACCTCATCCTGTACATTCAGTTTAATAATAACCGTTGTTCCTTTATCTTTTTCACTTTCAATTCGCCACTGTCCACCATGTATATGGACAATTTGTCTCACAATAGCAAGGCCTAAGCCTGTTCCACCATGTTGACGACTTCTCGCTTTATCAACTCGGTAAAAGCGCTCTCCAAGATTTTCTAAATGCTCTATATCAATTCCAATTCCTGTATCTTGTATTTTCAATTCACAGTAATCATCGATTTGCTCTAAAGTTATAACGATATTTCCGTTTTCGTTTGTATACCGTATCGCATTATCTAACACATTATGAAGCACTTGTTGCATACGATCCTCATCAATCATGACAATGACCTCTGGATTTAAATTGGTTGAAATATGAATTTCCTTTTCTATAAACTTAATCTCATACGTATCTAATACGTCTTCAATCAGCTGTGAAAAAACGATAGGTTGCTTCTTTAACGGAAAGTGCTCACCTTCTAATTGTGCTAAGTCTAACAAGTCATGAACGAGACGCTGCATACGACCTGCTTCTTTATGAATTAGCTGCGTTACTTTTTCCTGCTGCGGTCCCTTGGCAACGCCATCTAAAATAGCCTCGCTATACCCTTTTATATAACTAAGTGGTGTTCTAAGTTCATGCGAAACATTTGCTAAAAATTCCTTACGCTTTACATCTTCTGTTTCTAATGAATTGGCCATTTTATTAAATGCTTTTCCTAATCGTCCAATTTCATCCTCTGAAGAAACTGTAATCCGCTCCGAGAAATCTCCCGTAGCCAAATGATTTGCAACCCGTTCCATTTGCGAAAGTGGCTTCGTAATTGCAATTATAATTTTTCTTCCAACCCATATAGTAATTAAAATCATAGCAATTGCTAATGGTGCTAAAATAAGACCCATATCATAAATTAAGTCTTTTATACTTTTTAAAGGAATATACGAATAGACAATTCCGACTAATTTTTTATTTTCCAATACAGGGATGACAACCCCCATAATATTACGGTCAAAATGTTCTTCATATCCTATTTTTGTCACAGTTTTCCCATCTAATAGTGTTTGCCTATCTCCTTCACTTATAAGGGAATGATGATGCACATCAAAAGGCAAACATGCGCTTAAATCACGCGGATTAGACACGAAAATAACGTCTGAACTAGATATTTGATCAAACGACCTTACTTTCTCTTCAAAAGTTGATATTCCTTCGTGCTTATCATATTGAGCAGCAAGATTTTTTCCTTCCATTACTAATGAGCCTTTTAAATTATCAACGTATAGTTTTTCATACGAGTATAAAGATACGAAATAAAGAAAGGACACTGTTACACATACTGCACATACTACTGTAAGCCAAAGTTTTTGTACCATCGTAAACATACGTTACACCTCGAATTTATAGCCTACACCCCAAACAGTTTGAATGTAGTTTCCACTTTCTCCAAGCTTCAAGCGCATCGTTTTCACGTGCGTATCTACTGTTCTTGTACTTCCGGCATAATCATATCCCCATACCTTTTCAAGTAATTGCTCCCGGCTAAATACTTGTCCTGTATGCTGGCAAAGAAAATATAGTAAATCAAACTCTTTTACAGTAAGAGAAATCGACTCACCATCCGCCTCGATTCGTCTACTTTTTTCATTGATAAGAATTGGTCCGAATTGAATCTCTTCTTGCTGTTCTTGCTTTGTATATCTTCTTAACACAGCTTCCATACGGGCAACCAATTCACCAGGACTAAACGGTTTTACAATATAATCATCTGCTCCCATACGTAAGCCGTTCACCCTATTCCACTCTTCACCTTTTGCGGTTAAAAATATAATCGGCACATCTGACGTTTTTCTAATTTCTTTACAAACTGAAAGGCCATCCATTTCTGGCATCATAATATCTAATACAACGAAATCATAATGATCCGTTTCTATTTTTTTAAGAGCCTCTTTTCCATTTTCAGCTTCTCCCCACTCATATCCGAAGTTATCCAAATACATTCCAACAAGCTGCCTCATATCACTTTCATCATCTACAACTAGCACTCTATATTTATTCATTGTCCTTCCCTTCCCTCTCTATGAGTTGAAACGGTCCTTTTCCGACTTTAATTGTTTGTTTTATTTTTAAATTCTTCATATCCATAACGCACACTTCATCACTATCATAACTTGCTACATATCCTTCTGCTCCGCTCTCCAAAAATGCAAATGGATTCGACCCTACTTCTACAGAAGCTATTTCTTTATATGTGCTAATATCAAACTTTCTAAGTGTATTCGACCCATGACTTAATGCATATACGTACTTACTATCCTTCGTTATATTCACAGGCATAAATGGAGCATGTAAAGAACGTACCATTTCTCCATCCTGCAAAGAATACACTAACACTTTCTCATTTACTTGATTTCCATCACCATGTCCGCCAATCCATATTTCTTTCCCATCAGGACTAATCGTTGCTCCTGTTGATGCTGGTGGAATCATAAAGGATTGAACAACCTCTTTTTTCTTCGTATCAATTGTCGTTAGTTTCGTATCATAAAAGTTTAATACAGATAACCGATTATGATACTCTACCATCGTTATAGGTCCTTTGCCTGTTGAAACATTTCCTGTCTCTTTCCCATTTATCGTAAAGAACCTTACCTTTTGAACATTTTGATCGGCAGCAAATAATTGTTTTTTATCTTCTGATACGACCACATTTACAATGCCCTTTCCAGTTTTATATTTTCCTACTTGCCTTCCTTCCGCTAGTGAATATACATACATATATTCTAATTGCTTACCGTATACAAGTATTTCCTCACCGTTTGGAAGCAGTGTGATTCCGGCCATTGGCTCATTTAGTTCCCATGTCGTGATTAACTTTTTATCTTTTTTATCAATAAAACTAATACTGCCTTCTTTTATATTCGTTGTTATAATAACATTTTTATCTTTAGCAATTGGTGTATATGAACTTCCTTGACACCCTACTAATAGAAATAAAAAACAGAGAAGAAAAACATACTTTCTCAAAAGATTCCCTCCATCTTCGGATGATTTCGTTATAATTGTAAAATAACAAATAAATGTGTGGAAAGTGTGAAATTTTCCTTTCTTACTGCATTTACATATATAATGTACAACAAATAGAATTTGAGGTGTGTCAATTATGCTATTTCCTGATTTAGCGAATAAAATTGTACGAGAAGTACGCAGACTAATTACAGAAAATATTATTATCATTAATATAGAAGGCGTTATTATCGCAAGTACAGATACAGAAAGAATTGGTCAATTTCATGAAGGTGCACTCCGCTGCGCCAAACAAAAGAAAACCGTCATAATTACAAAAGAAGATGAAAGGCGATTGCAAGGTGTAAAGGCTGGGATGAATCTTCCTTTATTATTTCATGATGAAGTAATTGGTGTCATTGGAATTACAGGAGAACCTGAAAATATTTCACGCTACGGAGAAATATTGCGTAAGATGACCGAATTATTAATTCATGAAAACTACTTTTTAGAGCAACTAGAACTTGAGCACCGCTCCTATGAAGCTTTCGTCTTTGATTGGCTTCAAAATACAGAGTGGTCCCCGAGTTTTCTCGATCGCGCCAAAACACTTGGCATTGATTTATATAAGAAGAAACAACTTATTTTGTTTTCTATTGGCAAAAATGACACGATGCTCCAGCGTAAAATATGGCAACATGTACGTAATATTTTAACAAAAGAGCATCTATTTGTTCGCTGGGGAAATGATCGTTTTATTTTATTTACAGCGATGAGCTCCAAAGAGCAAACTTATCAATTTTTAAAACGGTTAAAACAAGACTGCGAAACTTTATTTTCGATTCCTTTATATATTGGGATTGGACAAACAGTTACCCCAAACAATATGAACATATGTTACGAACAAGCATTACGTGCTCTTTCTGTATCATTGGAAACGAAAAAAATTGTATTTAATGAAGATTTACGTTTAGAAATGTGTTTACAAGATATTTCTGCCGAAACGCGCGAACAATTTCTAGAGCGTACCATCGCGAACTTACTATCATTTCCTGAGCTTATGCACACTTTACGCTTGTTTATCGATTATAACCAATCTTATAAACAGACGGCTAAACAATTACATATACACATTAACACATTACATTACAGGCTAAAAAAGATTGAAGAACATACAGGACTTGATCCAAAGCAATTCAAAGACTTAAACGTTTTATACTTCGCACTCCTCCTATTAGATAATCATACAAAAAAGAAGGATAAAACAGATTAATCTTCAGATGATTACACATAGAAAGAATCCCTCGACTTTTTTATCATTATAATGAAAGCACTGTTACCACGTTGTTTATTATAACTAAAAACGTTAACAGTTTGAGGGGGATTTCCAATGTTAGAAAAGCAAATTATTCATTCATTCGTATCTATTGTTGGCGAAGATAATGTAGATACATCCAATATGGGTCGTTTAACTTATAGTTATGATGCCACTCCAAACTTCCAAGCAATGCCTGATGCAGTCATTGCTCCTCGTAATACAAATGAAGTAGCTGAAGTGTTAAAAATATGTAACACTCACAAAATTCCTGTATATGTGCGCGGGTCTGGAACAAACCTTTGCGCAGGTACATGTCCACTTGAAGGCGGTATCGTCCTTATTTTCCGCCATATGAACAATATTTTAGAAATTGATGAAGAAAACTTAACAATTACTGTACAAGCTGGTGTCATTACACTTGATATTATTAAAGCGGTAGAAGAAAAAGGTTTATTTTATCCACCAGATCCAAGCTCGATGAAAATTTCTACAATCGGCGGCAATATTAATGAAAACTCAGGTGGATTACGCGGTTTGAAATATGGCGTAACACGTGATTATGTAATGGGGCTTGAACTTGTCTTACCAAATGGTGATATTATTTGCACTGGCGGTAAATTAGCAAAAGATGTAGCAGGTTACGATTTAACTCGTTTATTTATCGGTTCTGAAGGAACACTTGGTGTGGTAACAGAAGCTATATTAAAACTTGTTCCTATACCTGAAACAAAGAAAACAATGCTTGCATTATATGAAGATATTAATGAAGCTGCACGTGCTGTTTCTTCTATTATTGCAAATAAAATCATTCCAGCAACCCTGGAGTTTTTAGACCAACCGACAATTGAAGTAGTAGAAGAGTTTGCGCAAATCGGTTTACCTACAGATGTAAAAGCAATTTTATTAATCGAACAAGACGGCCCGCCCGAAGTAGTCAATCGAGATATTGAAAACATGGCTAACGTTTGCCGCTCTATGAATGCAGTTGATGTTCGCATTGCAAAAGATGAAACAGAAGCAGATGCGCTTCGTACTGCTCGCCGTAGTGCTCTATCAGCGCTCGCACGATTAAAACCTACTACAATATTAGAAGATGCGACTGTACCACGTTCACAAATCGCTCCGATGGTTGAAGCAATTAATGCCATTGCAAAAAAATATAATATTCCTATTTGTACGTTTGGACACGCTGGTGATGGTAACTTACATCCAACTTGTATGACAGATGCTCGTAATGCAGAAGAAATGCACCGAGCTGAACAAGCTTTTGCTGAAATATTTGCAAAAGCAATTGAACTTGGTGGCACAATTACTGGTGAACACGGTGTTGGTGCGATGAAAGCTCCATATTTAGAAATGAAATTAGGTAAAGAAGGTATTGCAGCTATGCAAGGAATAAAGCAAGCTTTTGATCCAAATAACATTATGAATCCTGGAAAAATGTTCGCGAAAGACACTCGAAAAAGAGTGGTGGTTGAGCGATGACCACATTAAATAAAGAAAATATTCAAAAAGAATTTAAAGAACGATTAAGTGAAGATGAGCTACTAAACTGTATGCGATGCGGTTTTTGTTTACCTACTTGTCCTACCTACATTCAATCCGGATATAAAGAGTCACATTCACCGCGCGGACGTATCGCATTAATGAAAGCAGTCGTTGATGGTTTAATCGAACCAGATGAAGATGTTGAAAATACATTAAACGTTTGTCTTGGTTGCCGTGCTTGTGAGCCTGTTTGTCCATCTGGTGTAAATTATGGACATTTATTAGAAGAAGCTCGAGATATTATTAATCAAAATAAAAAATTCTCAATGCCAGTGAAAGCTGTTCGAAAAGTCGTTTTTGAAGGATTATTCCCCCATCAAAATCGAATGCGAACATTAACCGGACTAATCGGATTTTATCAACGTTCTGGTTTACAAACGCTAACACATAAAACAGGTATTATGAAGTTATTCCCTGAAACACTTGCAACGATGGATCTCGTTTTACCAAAAGTCCCTAAAATGAAAGCAATGAAAGATCGTCCTTCATTTTTACCTGCAGAAAGTACAAAGAAAAAACAAGTTGCATTCTTCACAGGCTGCTTAATGGATACGATGTTTTTAGAAACAAATAACGCAACGATGAAACTTCTCCAATTAGCTGGTTGTGATATTGTTATTCCGAAAACACAAAGTTGCTGCGGTGCATTGCATGGACATGCTGGTGAAAAGAGTGGAGCAAAAGAATTAGCAAAGCGAAATATAAAAGCATTCGAAGATTTAAACATCGACTATATTATTACGAATGCAGGAGGTTGCGGAGCTTACCTCGTAGACTATGATTATCTTTTAAAGGATGATCCGGATTGGGCTGAACGTGCTAAGCAGTTTGTTTCTAAGATTAAAGATATTACTGCTATACTAGTAGAACTAGACTTCCATAAGCGAACTGACTTACGACTCACGCCGCAGGTTATTACGTATCAAGACTCTTGTCATTTACGCAATGTTATGCGCACATCTTCTGAACCTCGTATGTTACTAGAGGCTATCCAAGGTGCAACATATCGAGAAATGAAAGATGCGGACCGCTGCTGTGGCTCTGCTGGTATTTACAATATTGTTCATTCAGAGTTATCAATGGAATTTCTAGATTACAAAATGGACCGTGTGCATGAAACAGACGCAGCAACCATTGTTACTGCAAATCCAGGTTGTTTATTACAAATGAAATTGGGCATTGAGCGAGAAGGGCTTTCTCATAAAATGAGAGGAATTCACATTGTGGATTTATTATTAGAAGCAATTGAAACTAACTCGTAATAACTCGTAACATACGTAATAATAGGAAAACGGCTATCTCCTTCGTCTATGTAAAGAGATAGCCGCTTTTTGTCTGCTACAACATTAAAAATATGTTACTTTATTATAAAAAAGAACAACAGAAACATTACAGTTTTGTAAAAATCAATCCATTATATTCCTCAAAAAATCGCTCAAACCATTGATACAATAGGATTCTTCATTTTCTATTTAGGTAACTTTATCCAAAAACACCCTCTTAAAACCAAGTATAAAAACACTATAAATTCCTTTTATACTCTATATTTCTCTTATTTTTGCTCCCTTCTTCTCTTAGGATAAATTAGGTAATTTTAAAGCCTATGAATTTTTTTCCATCTTTTTTCTTGCAAATTGTATGCTACGATGAATTTGTCAGTCAGACAGGCTGTCAAAAACAAATCGTGTGAAAACAAATTAAAACTTTATATAGGGGGACACACATCATGAAAAAGCGTGTTTTATTATCTGTAGCTGCTGCAACGGCTCTTACTTTAGGAGTATCTTCTCTAGATGCACAAGCTGCAACAGTACAACCATCTAACATAAAGGTTCAAAATATTCAGCATTCAAAAATGATGATGAAGCAAATGAGCCAACAAGAATTACAAGCATTCTTACAATCTATGGGAGTTGAATCATTAGCACAATGGCAACAAGGAAACTTCCAACCAAACTGCTTCATTCCTGGTCAACAACCTACTGAAAATGTTGTAACTGAGCAACCAACAGCTAAGCCAGAAGCTCAAAAGCCTGCTGAGCAAAAACCAG
>NZ_JAKUDW010000048.1:0-40379 GCF_022662595.1 Bacillus cereus group sp. BfR-BA-01524
TATATCAACGATTTTTTCATTATATCGACGCTTCGACACAAGATATCGATTTACCGACATTCTTCGACACTCAAAACGCACAACATACCCTAGCCCCCAAGCAACTTACTGCCGAACTCTACGATTAAAAAGATAATTAATAGGATCGCGAGTATCTTTAATGCTACATATGCTACTTTAAAAACAACATAAATGAGCAAGACTATCAAAATAATTGATAAAATTTCCATATTTACTTCCTCCAAGCTTTGCTCTTCTTATCTCATTTTACTCGCCCTAGGCTGTTTATGGAACGGCATAAGATGACATATAAAAAAGAGGATACCTCACCCATCGTAAGATACCCTCTCTTTCAGCTGCTTAAACCATTCTCTTTCTAATTGTAAATATCCCATCTCACTCTTCTCGGCGCTCTTTAATTCTTGATCAGCTTTCTTCATATAAGTACGGGACGCTTCCATATTGCCCTCTACATATTTAATAATTCCTTGTGTACGGTAATATCCACTTAGGTCCATTTTTGTAATAGCCTTTGCATGTTCCTTTGCTTCTTGCAAAGAAAGACTATCCATCTGATAAAGGGCTTTATATAAAAGATACCAACTATGAAAACTACTAACGAAAAACTTATTTTCTTTCGTTACAGGTAGTTGAACAATTCGTTCTATATACGGTATCGCTCTTTCCATTCCCTCTTGATCTGCACGAGCAAAAAAGACGAGCATAAGTCTACTCATTATCTCTCTTATCCCTTTATTCTCTTTTATTTTCTCCTCACTCAATTCTACTAATCTTTCATCCCAATCTTTCGGTCTTTTATAACTAAATAACTCACTCGATATTTGAATCTCATATAAGTGATTTCTAGCTCTTTCATCATCTTTAATTAAAATAAGAAATTGCATCCCATCACTCATAAGCATTCCTTTTATCGGCACAATTGTAACCGCAAAGATTGCAAAATGGAAAAAGGAAAAATATAAAAGATATTGATAATAACTCACCATGTATATGTAACCGGAAGTAATACCAAATAGTAAACTCGTAATCGGTCCACCTAAAGTGAGCCACGCCCACTTTTTCGAAAGATTCGGTGTCTCTATAGAAGGTGGTACTAGTGTTGCAACGCCTCCAAAGTACGCCCATAATTTATTTTCTCGAATGCGTAATTTCCCCTTTTCTTTTTGAATAGTAATGGGTCCTACTGTCATAAATTTAAATGTCAAACCACCTATTACACCAAATACTACATGTCCTAGCTCATGAATGGCTAACACTAACAATGAAATTCCAACTATTGTCCATAGGTTCAAAATTACTTCTAATTTCTCAGTTCGAATTACTACGTATAAAATGGACAAAACTAACGCCGCCGTCATGGAACCAGCTGGCCTTCTTAAAATATCCACCTTTTTCTCCCCTTAATAAATCATTTTTCTCTGCATTTCGTACATGAATTTTCCGAGATGCAATATCCAAATAAATGAGATTAAACCAATTAACACAAAATCGATATCACTAGCCGCTGTATATATAACGGCCGCCCACCATACATATGCCAATATTGTATTCGTAAATTCATACGCTTTATATCCAGCCTCATGCACAATGTGCTTTAATCCTTCATCTGCGTTTTTCGTCCACATTTTCATAGATTCCATATACGTTACACCTTGTTCAGGATATAGCTTGTTATAACGATTTTTTGTTATGAGTCCGATAATTACTACAGTAGTTAAACAAAGAATAGAAACTACTAAATTCCACACCGCAAATGAAACATTTGTATCCTGCAACAATGCACGTCTACATGTAATAACTGCATATACAAACCATGCCTGCGTAACTATATCACCTACACGTAAATATATACTTATAATGCCTAATTTCCTACCTTGTACGCTCTCTTCTTCATCGCGTGCCTCTGCTAACATACGTGTATTCTTCCAAGTATAGTACATCATTAAGATTCCAAAAATAGTACATATACCTATAAATGTATTAGATGATAATTTTCTCGGTTCATCCGAGAGTAAATTTAAAGCTATATAAGACGTTAAAAAGCCACCCATCATACTTACTGCTATTTTCCCCACAGAATCAAATTGTTTTTTTCGCTTACTCTTCATCGTCCTCTTCCCCCTCTACTAACGTAAATATTTCCTCCACTGGTACATTGAAAATTTGTGCGATTTTTAACGACAATACAATAGATGGTGCATAATCCCCACGCTCAATTAAACTAATCGTTTGCCGTGATGATCCAATCACTTTTCCTAAATCCCCTTGTGATAAACGATGCTTTGCTCGCAATTCCCTCACTCGATTTTGAAGCTTCATGTCTTCCCTCTTTTTCATTTATTTAATTAAAATTGTAAATAATATCCTTATACTTGTCAATTATAATTGTCATTTTGACGTTAATAATTGACAATTATAAAGATGTATTATGTTGGAAATAACCTATATAATGAATGTGAAATATTAAACAAAGGAAGTGACATATGAATAAAATATCTACTTTTCCCTATATTCTTACTAAGCTTACAGCGACTTTCTTGTTATTATTACTTATTAGTATGCTTCTCTTAACAACTAATCAACAGACATTATATAGTTTCTTAGCTGGATTACGAGAACTACTATATGTTCCCTTCGTTCCTATTCTTGCGGCATATGCAATTTTTTGTTCTATTTGCATCGATAAATTGAAATTAAAAACACATACAAGACTGAAGACATTATGCCTTTATATTTTTTGCGGCTATTTATTTTCTCTTCCATTCCTAATATTTAAAGAAGCTAGTCTAATACAGTTCTTGTTTCTCGGATCAATTGGAGCAGTGTGTTCTCTTTTTTTCTACCTATGTACAGTTATAGCAACAAAATTTAAGTGGATACAATATGTCGTGCCAGGCATTATGCTTATTATATTTATCACAATCAACTTTATCGATTTAGAAAAGGTTGGAACATCAAAAGAACAATGGATCGAAACAAAAACAGAAAACTCTTTCGAAGCATCTTTTCAACATTTTAGCGGTGAACATAGAGTCCCAATTGAGCTAAGACGAGGTGACATATTAGAATTTACCATTGAATCACGAGCTGAAAATCCGGATGGCTACATGGAAGAAGTAAAAATGACCAGTGAGTTTCAAGAGGAAGAAAATTATTTAGCCCCAACTGGCCCTAATACATATCATTTCGCAGCAATTAAGACAGGAACTTATTACATTATAGTTAGCGGAAATCAGCTAAAAGGAAAGTTAAAAATAAATTGGAACATAAAATAAAAAAGGCAGTGCTTTTGCACTGCTTTCCTAAATTCTGACATAGAATGGATTTCATATTAGCTTGCGTTTTGTAGTAATACTCGTTTTAACTGCTTACGGAAACGAATACCTAACGTAACCGCTACAATCACAATAACTCCAAAAATGATTTTACCGATATGACCTTCTAGCACTCCAAAGATATCATGTAAGTTTCCACCTAACCAGTAACCACCGATTAAGAAGAATGATACCCAAAATAGAGCGCCTGAATAAATTGTAATGGCAAAACGACGGAATGGTAAATTAATAATTCCTGCAAAGTATCCTGTGAAATGACGTACACCAGGAATAAAGAAACCAATAAAAATTAAGAAGTACCCATACTTATCAAACCACATTCTCGTTAAGTCAATTTTTCTTTGTGTTAAAAATACGTATTTCCCATACTTTTGAATGAAAGGCATACCTAATTTATTTCCTAAAAAGTATTGAATCGTCATTCCTACACTTGTCCCAATAAAGGATAGAATAATTAAAATCGGTAAACTTAAATCACCCTTATGTGCTAAAAATCCCGCATATGCTAACGTTGGCTCTCCCGGAAACGGAAGTGCAATATATTCTAACAGCAAACCTACAAGTACAACATAGTACCCGTATTGCTGAAATAATTCATGAATCCATTCCATGTCATCTCTCCTTTCAATCACGTACAACTTCTTACTATTATTGTATAAAAAAATTGTCGAAATAACTATCACAATAGCTTACATTTTTATTACATTTTTGTAAGGGTCACACTAATGATTTCAGTTCTTTATTAAGTAGCTAAAAGCATTTTTTAAGTCGAAATAACAAAAAGACGCAATAATAATATACAAATTTTATCCATTTTTTAACACTAAAAAACCCCTCTTATTTTGTTCTCAATAAAAAACCACCACAAACTCATGCTAACTTCATATTAGCTTCATATACGTATTGTAAGATTATATCGGAATTTGTTGAAAAATTTAACTAATATATGACTAAGCATTAATTTGAATAAATATAAGTCGTTTTTCGAAATTGAAAAAAGGGTGAATACGAAATGGAAGCATATAAAATGCACGATTTTATTAATACAAATGTTGAATCTCATCAAAATGAAACCGTTTTTAATTTACACATATGTGAAACAAGTGAATTTGACGTAAGTTTAACAAAATCTACAACACTATCTTTTATCGTTTCAAAAAAGAATATTAAAATTGTCACGAAAAAATGGACTAACTCAAACCAAGAAAGCATGATTGGCAAAAGCTACATCATTCCAACGAAAGCTTTTCACTATTTCTTACCAATTATTTCTGAAAATGAAGATGAGCTAAATATTCAAGTTCAAAGTTTTGGACTACGTGGTGAGCTTTTATTAAACGAAAGATTACTTATTGATAAAAACAACAAACACAACAGCAAAATCACTACATTCTTTGAAACATTAGATGAAAATGTAAATAAAGCATTACGAGGATTACAACTTCATTGTATGTAAGACTATTACGATAGTAAAAGGAGAATAACAATGAAAAAATTATTATTAAGCGCACTATTATCATTAGGATTTTTAACTCTTCCATTCGCTAGCGCAGAGGCTGCTACAACGAAAGATCAATTAATCGTAGACACTCAGTTAAATAAAATGGATTATTATCAGGATGGAAAATTTATAAAAAGTTTTACTGTCGCTACTGGAAAAGCTGCAACGCCTACACCTAAAGGCACTTTTCAAATCGTAAATAAAATTAAAAACCGCCCTTATTATACAGGCAAAATTAAAGGCGGCGATCCACGTAATCCACTTGGTGACCGTTGGCTTGGATTAAATATGGCAGGAACTTACGGAACAACTTATGCGATTCACGGAACTAACAATAATCAAGCAATCGGCAAATGGACAACACTTGGTTGTATTCGTATGTATAATAATGATATACACTGGTTATTTGAGCGCGTTCAGCAGCAAGCTACTGTCACTGTAAAATAGCCTAAAAACAAGATTTATGTGTAGCCAAGAATTTTATGTCTTGGCTTATTTTATTTATTCATTTACAGTAGCAAAACAACTGTATTTACATATATAATAGGAATAGATTTGATTAGCTAATATCTAAACATTGATAAACGTAGATATTAAAATTATACAGTTATAATATTTTATAAATTTTATAATACATACTATAATAGAACTACTGTAATTCTGAACTATTCAGTAACACTAAACTATTCCCCTTGCTACCTTCATGATTATTTTATAGCGGGGGCTTATTATATGTATAAACAATCTGAGTCACTCGAAAAATGATGAATTCGAATATTGCAGTAAAAAGCGTTATTTAGGAGGTGTTACTATGACGCATATACTGGTGATTGAAGACAACCCAGATATACAAGAACTTATTCGTGAATTTCTAATGGCACAAAACTTTACCGTTGATGTAGTTGGTGCTGGAACAGAAGGTATTCTTCTTTTCCAAAAAAATTCATATGATCTTGTCCTCCTCGATGTAATGTTACCAGATATAGATGGCTATAGTATTTGTAAAATTATGCGAGGACAATCTGATGTACCAATCATTATGTTAACAGGCTTACATAATGAAGAAAGTGAAATTAAAGGATTTGAGTTAGGTATTGATGACTATATTACGAAACCGTTCCATTACACTGTATTTATTAAGCGTGTAGAGGCTGTATTAAGAAGGGCAGCAACGAAGGAAGCAGAAGCTGCAACTATACTACAATTCCATGAATTGATGTTAAACTCTACAGCATATGCAGCTTATGTTCATGGTAATCAAATTGAATTGACAACAAAAGAATTTGAAATTATTTATACTTTACTGCAAAATCGAGGAAAAGTATTATCAAGAAGTGATTTGTTGAATAAGGTATGGGGCTATGAACATTATGGTGATGTAAGAGTTATAGATACACATATTAAAAACTTAAGAAAAAAATTAGGAATTACTTATATTAAAACGGTGAAAGGTATTGGCTACAAAATCGAATCGTAGTAAAGACAACATCACCAAAAATATTTTCATCAAAACCTTATTATTTTGTATTCTTTTATCACTTTGTCTTTATCAAATTATTTACTTTCTAGCTTCAAACTACGATAAAGAACGTTTTGCGAAAGAAAATGGAACGCCGACTACAGAACAGGCGGATTCAGATAAGCAAAACGATCAAAGTAAAACGAATCAAGATAAAGCTGTGTCAGAAGGGAACATTTCTAATTTCCAATCTTCTATTGTAGATTATAAATCTCTTTCTACAGCTATCAATCACCTTTTGCAGCCTAGCCAAACTGCAAAAGCAAAAGAACATACACAAAACCTTTCGGGGAAAAATAGCACTTCTAATCAGCTTACAGAAGCAGAAAAGAAAGCCGCTAATAATGATGCCTTACATACACAAAATGCAGCAAGTAAAACAAATGATACAAATGATAATCCAAAGTTAGCAGATGCGTTGCAGCAGTTAGCTCCACAGGTTGGCGCGACAATGCTTGCATTATCTCTACTCGGATCTTTAATGTACGCAAAACTAATTGCTAAACCTTTTCAATATATGAGCGATGCTTTAAAAGATATTATGAATCTTGATTTCTCAGATAAAAAGCTCCTTAACAAAAATTCAGATCAAACAGATTTTAATTTGTCAGTAGCCGCTTCACAAGTACCAAATATTGTGAAGAATTTACATGAAAGCAATCAAGATTTAAGAAATGAGCTCAAGAAGGAACAACAATTAGAACAATCTCGTAAAGAATTTATGTCTATGGTATCCCATGAATTAAAAACACCAATCGCAGCCGTTATGGGACAACTAGATGGCATGATTCACGGAATTGGAGCTTATAAAGATAGAGATAAGTATTTGAAACGTTCCTACGAGATGATGCAAGACATTAACATATTAACGGAAAAAATGTCGGAATTATCCAAAATACAAAACCCTCAATTTAAACCGAATTTAGAAGTCATTTCTTTATCTAATATTATTGAGGATGTTATGAAGAAAGTAGATTACTTTGTATCTGTAAAACAATTAAATGTACAATCTAATATTAAACACGACGTACAAATTTTAGCTGATCCTAAATTTATTCAAACTGCTATCTTTAACATTATTTCAAATGCAATTCATTATACAATTGACCATCAGCACGTATATATAAAGCTTTATGAAAAACCAAACGGTTACGCATTAGAAGTATTAAATACAGGTTCACAAATTGATGAAGATAAACTTGCTCATTTATTTGAGCCTTTCTATCGCGCAAACCCTGATAAACACGGTTTAGTACAAGGTAGTGGTCTTGGATTATATATCGTGAAACAAATATTAGATAAACATCAGTTTCCTTACGGGATACAAAACACAGCTCAAGGTGTAAAATGCTCTATTGTATTCCCAAAAGCAATGTAACATTCGCTATAATTACATACCCCAAACTCATACTTCATGTGTGAGTGGCGGAATTTTGTAGAGTGTCTTACTCTGTTTCGTTCGCCCGTTATCCTTATTTGGATAGCGGGCGTTTTTTATTACTTAAAAGGAGGATTTTTCATGGATAAGTTTAAATATTCATTGCTCGTTTTATTCGGTGCTTGCAGCTACGGCATACTTTCAACTATTTTCAAACTCGGATTCCTAAGTGGATTTTCAGCACATCAACTACTAGGGGGACAATATGTCTTCGGATGGATTGGACTATTTCTACTCGTTCTTTTCTTTTCACGTCATAAAGTAACAAAAAAACAATTCTTTTCATTACTAACCGTCGGAACAACAATGAGTATGACTGGGATTTTCTACGCTATTTCTGTAGAAGAACTACCCGCATCTATCGCTGTCGTCCTACTCTTTCAGTTCACTTGGATTGGTGTCATTATCGAAGCAATTGCAAATCGAACATTTCCAAGCCGCGATAAGATCATATCTATCCTTATTTTATTTGCTGGTACATTGTTTGCAGGTGGTGTATTTGAAGGCCTCGGACAAAGTTTTTCTACGAAAGGGATTATCTTTGGACTATTAGCTGCTGTCTCTTTTTCATTCTATGTTTTTGCAAGCGGACGCGTTGCTACAGATGTTCCCCCTTATACGAAAAGCTTTCTTATGACAACAAGTGCGACTCTTATCGTATGCCTATTCTTCCCGCCGACCTTTTTAACAGATGGTGCCCTGCAAGCCGGTTTATGGAAATATGCTTTCTTCCTCGGATTATTCGGCGTTGTTGTACCTGTCATTTGTTTTTCAATCGGTGTACCAAAGGTTGGAACAGGACTCGGTACAATATTAGGTGCAGCTGAATTACCAACTGCTATTATCGCTTCTATTACACTTGTACATGAAGTCGTAACATTCATGCAGTGGATTGGGATTGTTTTTATATTGATTGGGATTTTCACTCCTCAGCTGCTTACAGCTAGAAAAGAAAGGAAACATAATCGCGTGCATAGCGCTTGAAAAAAATGCAGAATTTATCTGGAGGTATAAATGACTATTTTAAGCATCATATTTTTTGCTATTATGTGCATCTTCTTCCTAATAAGATATATGAAAGAAAAGAAATTTTACGATTTACTTCTCATTCCCGTTTGTATATATGCAGTAGCAGTGAAAACTCCTTTCGTAGAGTACTTAAACTTTAATACTACATTTAAAATAACGTATGATATTGCAGCTATTATTCTTGTAATCCTTGCTGTACTTTTCTTTTTGAAAGATAAGAAAGAGAATCATACTGCATAACAAAAGACCTTTCATTTACTTGAAAGGTCTTTTGTTATCTCTCATTTTACCGCTCCATATAACTTCTCTATCTCATGCTCAATTTGTTTTACATCAATTCGTTCAAATAATGGCTGTACGCTATCAATTCTATTCGGCAACGTATTTTGAGGTTCCCAATTTCGTTTAACAATCGACAATGTATTTCGAACTCTTTCACTTGAAAATGGTAAAAATGGTTCAAGGAGATTTGCAAAATTAGCAATAAGATAAACACAGTTATAAATCGTTTCTTCACATGAAACTGGATCATCTTCTCTTTGTTTCCATGGCTGCTTTTCATCAAAATATTTATTTGCAAAACGTACTGCATCAAATATTGTCTCTAACGCCACCTTAAATTTAGTTTGCTCAATCGCCTCTCCTACATTTTTATATAATCCTTCTACTTTATCTTTCAGCTCTATATCAATAGTCCCCTTTGGTACAGTGCCATCATAATATTTTTCAATAAACTTTAATGTGCGGTTCACGAAGTTTCCATATACTCCTAACAATTCACTATTATGACTGTAAATAAATTCACGCCATGAAAAATCAGTGTCACGATTTTCTGGTGCATTTACTGTTAAAAAGTAACGGATAGAATCTGGATTGTAACGTTCTAATATGTCAGGTACCCATACTGCCCAATTTTTACTTGTAGATAACTTTCTTTTCTCTACTGTTAAATACTCATTCGAAACGATATGACGCGGGATTGCTTCCTCTCCTATTCCAAGTAAAACCGCTGGCCAAATGATGGAGTGAAATGGAATATTATCCTTGCCGTGTACATAATATGTTTGCGCATCACTATTCCAAAACTCATGATCATCTTTTCCTGTTTCTTCAGCCCAATGTTTACTCGCTGAATAATATCCTGCCACTGCTTCTATCCATACGTAAATTTTCTTATCTTCATACCCTTTCACTGGAATTGGTACCCCGATTGGTAAATCTCTTGATACAGCCCTATCTTGTAACCCTTCCTTTACATATCTTTCCGTTAATTGAATTGCATTATCACGCCATGTTCCTTTTTCTTTTGCGATTTCTACAACTTGTTTAATTTGCTCCTGAAATGTATGCAATGCAAAATAGAAATGCTCTGTTTCCTCTACAGATGGCGTACTACCACATAACTTACATTTCTTTTCTAACAAATCAAGAGGATCTAAAATAGCAGAACAAGCATCGCATTGATCTCCTCTTGCTGCTTCATGGCAATGTGGACATATTCCTTCTACATAACGATCCGGTAAAAACTGCGTACACGTTTCACAATACGCTTGTTCCACTGTTTTTTTATAAATATAGCCCTCTTCTAATAAACATAAAAAAACTTTTTGAACAGTTTCATGATGATGCTCGCTATCGGTACGTGTATAGCAATCATACGTAAAACCGAGATCACGAAAACATCGCTGAAATTCTTCATGATACTTATTAGCAATTTCTTTCGCTGTCACACCTTCTTGTTTTGCTCTAATTGCAATAGGTGTTCCATTGCAGTCACTCCCTGAAACATACAGCACATTCTCACCTTTTGCCCTGTAATAACGCGCTAAAATATCTCCAGGTAATAAACTCGCAATATGGCCAAGGTGTAACGAACCATTTGCATACGGCCAAGCGCCTCCAATAAAAATACTCATCTTACATTCCTCCTTTAAAATATAAAAAGCCCCACCCCTATCTTAAAAAAGATAAGGGCGGGGCTGTATAAACAGTCGCGGTACCACCTTATTTCGCCAATTACTCACATAATTAGCCTTAACAAGTACGGAGCTCTATGCTCTTATACTGTGGTTTTGATAACGAGTACCAACTCTCGTCGCCGCCTACTATTATCATTTGATAAGTTCAGGACGAAGCTCAAAGGCCATTGTTCAAATGAATATTCTTGCTTCTTTTCAGCTACCGAAGCTCTCTGTAAAGAATATTTTCATTCTACTTTTCCTTTTCAACGCTTTTACGTATAACACGTATTTTACGACTAACTAACAAAAAAATCCAACTTTAAATCAAAAAAACAGGAAATCCCATCCTCCCGCCGAATACCTATACGTTCACAAAAGGAGTGATAACATTGAACCAAAAACAACTAAGCACTATAAATGAAAAAAGCTGGAATACAGCTGCTTATGAAGCTTGGACGAATCGCCATGGGGCACCGGAGGATTATGCGAAAAAAATCATGGAAGATCCCACACGCGAAGTAGCACATTATTTATCTTACATACAATCTCCAAAAGGAAAATGTATTATTAATTTACTCGGCTCAAAAGGAAATAAAGCTGTTGCTCTCGCCATTTTAGGCTCTGACGTAACAGTTGTTGATATTTCAGCGAGTAATGCAAAATATGCAAATGAACTTGCAGATGCCGCAGGCGTTTCTATTCATTACATCGTTTCTGATGTACTAAATGTAAATCTCTCAAAATCATTTGATATCGTATTGCTGGAGCTTGGTGTACTTCATTACTTTCTAGATTTAAAACCACTTTTCACAAAAATCTCTCAACTACTAAAGCCTGGTGGTATACTTATCCTTCGCGATTACCATCCAATATACACAAAGCTATTAGGAGTAGATCACCCATCATTTCGAGCAAGCGGAAATTATTTCGATGAAGAATTGATTGAAGATGATGTTGCTTACAGTATTCTTCTTACAGAAGCGCAGAAAGAGTCTTTACCGAAAACAACCATCCGTCGCTGGACGTTAGGAGAAATTATTACAACGCTCGCGGAAGAACATTTTAAAATTGAAAAACTAGTTGAAGAACATGGATCTCATCAAAGATGGGTCTTCCCTTCTACTGCACCAGAAGGAATCGAAGAACGTATCCCTGGTCTATATACAATAATTGCGACAGCATGCAAAAAAGGATCCCTTCACGGATAGGATCCTTTTTGCATGCTCACGCATATAAGTTGAGGTTGGAGATTACCATAATTCTGTAGAATAGGACACAAGATATTTCAACATTTCGTCTCTGACTTACGTCGTCAAAAAGGGGTATGACCAACATAACGAAGAGTAATGTTTTAGTTGATATTGATAATCGTTATCAACTAATTAGAAGTATACATGATGTTATTTCAAATTTCAATAGCATTTCTAATATTTATTTATGAATTTTATGATATGCAAATGTATACATTTTAAGAACTTTTTCTAATACCAATCTGCCCCCTTCCATTATCTGCTATAATTTTCATTGAACAGATTAATAACTTCATAATAATGTTTTTATTAATTTTGTTTTTAATATCTATAAATCATAATAAATAGTTCAAACGAGGGTAGGGGTAACGATGAAATATGTTAGTATTCGAAAAAAACTACTGTTCACACTCTTAAGCATTTCTTCTTTATTTAGCATTGCTCTTATTGTTATTCTTTCATTCGCCATGAATCAAGCAAGTGAAATCGAAACGTTAAAAAATGATGTATCGAAAAGAGCGACGATTTTAAAAGAACGTGGCGATTGGTTCCAAGCACAAGTTGCTGGTTTACAAGAATATTTGCTATCACATGATCAAAAAGGATTAGATAAGTTCAACCGAGAAGGGAAAAAATTAGCTGATACTAGAGAGAAAGTAACAAGTGACAAAAAGCTCCCAGAAGGAATGAAAGAAGCCATTTTAATGGGAGGAAAATGGCGTAGCATCATAGATAATGAGGTACTACCTCTTGCGCGTGAAGGAAAATGGGACGAAGCATCTAAAATTGCGTTAGCACAAACAGATTATGTAAATGATCTTTTAGGTCGTTTTAATAAATATACAAATGAAGAAAATGAGAAACGTGACGCATTAATTGCTGATGTCGAGTCTTCTTCATCACTTATTCAATATATTATTTTCTTCTCACTCATTACATGTACATTAACGTCTATTTTATTAGCATGGTGGTTCTCTGGTAAACTTATTAAACCAATTCGACAAATTGATGAGAAGTTAAAAGAATTAGCTTCTCAAGATGGAGATTTAACGGCTAGATTACACGTAACGAGTAAAGATGAAATTGGTGACATTGCAAATTCCTTTAATCAAATGCTCACTAACTTACAGCATATAATAAAACAAGTTCAACAAACATCAACAAGTGTAAAAGAAGCTTCCGAAAATGTATTTATCGAAACAACCGCTTCTATGGAAAATACCGCAAGGACCCAAGAGACTATGAATGCTCTTGAACACAATATTCGTTCACAAGTGTCTAGCATTGAAGAAAGTTCAACCGCAATGGATGACATGGCAACGAGTGTTCAGCGTATCGCTGAGTCCGCCTCTTCTGTTACTAGTTTAGCTGTCACAACTTCAGAAAAAGCAGATGATGGGAATAAAGTCATTGAGAAATCTATTACACAAATGCATACAATTAACGAAGCCGTTAACGCTACATCACAAGTAGTTGAGCGACTCATTACACATACAAATCATATCGATACTGCACTTCAATCTATTTCGAATATCGCCGAGCAAACAAATTTACTCGCTTTAAATGCTTCTATTGAAGCAGCTCGTGCTGGTGAACACGGCAAAGGATTCGCTGTTGTTGCCGATGAAGTTAGAAAACTTGCTGAACAATCTCAACTAGCCGCAACTGACATTAACCATTTACTTCATCAAATTCAAGCCGATACAAAAATAGCAAATGACATGATGACACAAGGTCAAGCAGAGGCTTCTGAAGGAATTACGGTTATTCGTACCGCCGGATCTTCATTCTCAGAAATTGTTAACCACATTAACAAAGTCTCTACGCAAATGCAAGAAATGTCTGCAACTGCTGAAGAGATGGCTGCAAGCTCTGAAGAAATGAACGCAGCTTTAAATAATATCGCTTCTATTTCAAACGAAGTTGCTGCAGAAACATCACAAACAGCACATTCGGCTGGTGATCAAGTAAACAAAATGAGTATCGTGGCTAACAAATCATCTGAAATGAAAACAATCGTACAAGAACTTGAAGTTCTCGTTTCTCATTTCAAAACAAACGCTTAAAGTGAAAATGACACGAGCTCAAAGGTATAGGAAAGCAAGTTTTACAGTCTCTCTTTTTTCACTTTAAAATATCTCTTTCTATCTCTCATTCCGTCTGCTATAATTCCTAAAGGAAATAAGAAAGCTTTATTCCAACTGGAGTAAAGCTTTCTTTCAATTTTTTACATTTATTAATTCTAATACTAAGATTTCACAAAGGAGGCTTTTTATTATATGAATTTTGTAAGTATCAGAAAAAAACTTATGTTCATGATGGGAACGATTTGCGCTTTATTCGGTATCGCCTTAGCATTTATTTTATTTTTTGCTATTGACCAATCTCGTAAAGCTGAAACATTACAAAAAGAAATTTCTCCACTGGCAACAGAATTAAAAGAGCGTGGAGACGCCTATCAAGTACAGCTCTCTGCTTTAAGAGGTTATTTACTACAACATGATCAAGTCGAATTAGACAAGTTTAATGAGATGAGTAAACGTCTTGAGGATTCAAAAGATAAACTTCTTTCTAATCCAAATGCTTCTTCGTCCGTGAAAAGCACAATGGAATTAGGGTCTACTTGGAGAAAGTTCATTGAAGAAAAAGTATTCACTCTTGCAAAAGAGCAAAAATGGGAAGAAGCTTTACAAGTAGCTTCTTCAGAAAATGGCTCTGTTTATAAAGTAATTGGTGATTTCACAAATTACAGTAATGAGCAAGCTAAATTGCGTGATCAATCTATTGAAAAAATTGATCAATCTTCACTAGGAATTGAATATGCAGTCTTTCTATCACTTGTTATTTGTATCGTCGTTGCAATTATTCTTGCATGGTGGTTCTCTGGTAAACTTGTGAAACCAATTCAACAAATTGACACGAAACTAAAAGAATTAGCCTCTCAAGAAGGTGACTTAACGGCACGTCTACAAGTAAATAGCAACGATGAAATCGGTGCTATCGCAGCATCATTTAATAAAATGTTAGAAAACCTACAACATATCATTAATCGTGTTCAAAAAACATCAGTGGAAGTACAAACCGCTTCTGAAAATATGCTAGAAAAAACGAATACATCACGCGAGGCGACAATAAGAGTCCAAAGCTCGATGTCCAACTTAAATGCAAGTATTCAATCACAAACTTCTAGTATGGAAGAAAGTTCAACTGCAATGGATGATATGGCAGTAAGTGTTCAGCGTATTGCTGAATCTGCTTCATCTGTAGCGGAACTTGCTGTTGCCACATCTGAACATGCTAGCGATGGAAGTACCGTTATCCAAAAATCTGTTTCACAAATGACAACAATACACGAAGCTGTAAATGCTACGTCAGAAGTGGTTGAACGTCTAATCACTCATACGAAATATATTGATACTGCTGTACAATCTATTTCTAATATCGCTGAGCAAACAAACTTACTTGCTTTAAATGCTTCTATTGAGGCAGCTCGTGCTGGCGAGCAAGGAAAAGGTTTTGCTGTCGTAGCTGACGAAGTTCGAAAACTTGCTGAACAATCTAAAACAGCTGCAACAGACATTAATCAATTACTACATCAAATTCAAAATGATACAGAAACTGCTAGCTCTATGATGTCTCAAGGCCGTTCTGAAGCATTTGAAGGCATTAATGTTATTCGTGAAGCTGGTACTTCTTTCTCAACAATTGTAGAACAAGTAAATAAAGTATCTACTCAAATGCAAGATATATCAGCAACTGCTGAAGAGATGGCTGCAAGTGCTGAAGAAATGAACGCTTCACTTAATAACATCGCTTCTATCTCGACTGAAGTATCCAGCGAAACCGCCGCAACAGCACAATCTGCTGAACAGAAAGTTATCGTTATGAATGAAATGACAGTAACTGCTGGAAAAATGAAACAAACAGTTGCAGAGTTAGATCAACTCGTATCTCATTTTAAAACAGAATAGCTTTTCAAAAAATATCCCCCTTTCAAAGAGGGATATTTTTTTGAGCTCATTTCCTGCACATTATGCTCATTTCCGTTATAATGAGAATCGATATCATTAAATTGTAGGAGGGGCTGCTTATGTCACAAGAAGCATTTGAAAATAAATTATTTACCAATTTAGAAGCTGTTATTGACCCTGAACTAGGTGTTGATATCGTTAATCTTGGATTAGTGTATGATGTTACAGCAGATGAAAATAATAATGCTGTCATTACGATGACTATGACTTCTATCGGTTGTCCAATGGCTGGGCAAATCGTATCAGACGTTAAAAAAGTATTATCAACGAACGTACCTGAAGTTAATGAAATAGAAGTAAATGTCGTTTGGAACCCACCGTGGTCGAAAGAACGTATGTCACGTATGGCGAAAATCGCATTAGGTATTCGCGACTAGCGGGATAAAGAAAAAAAACCTGACACTTTAGTCAGGTTTTTTCTCTTATTATTTTACGCCTACTGCATCATAAGCTTTCGTTACAGCTTGTACAGCTTTAGAGTTTTTACCATATAAATCTTCAGCTGACTGAAGAGCAGCTTGACGCATCATTTTGAAGTCAGAGTTTGCAGTTAAATATTTCGTAAGAGCGCGGTAGTAAATTTTTTCTGTCGCTTCACGGCCCACTCCAGTTACTTTCACGCCGTAATGATCTCCGCCTTCAGATACTAAATAAGCAGCTTTATTATTAATACTACTGTTAATATGAACGCCGCCATTATCAGCTGTTCCAGTATAACGTTTATTATAGTGATCTGGGTAACCTTCACCTGGTTTTAATGGGTTTGGAATAGACGCTGGATCTTTTAATGAACGAAGTGCATCGCCTGGTTTACCAGGTGTATAAATGTCAGCACCTAAATCCCAGCTCTTCTTCTCAACCATAACACCCATAATATCAGATAACGATTCATTTAACGCCCCTGACTCATTTTTATAAACAAGGTTTGCTGTATGTTCAGTTACAGCATGCGTTAATTCGTGACCGATAACATCAAGTCCAGCAGATAATGGAATGAATGTTTTTCCATCGCCATCACCATACATCATTTGTACACCATTCCAAGCCGCGTTATTCCAGCTCTCCCCTACGTGAACAGTAGAAATAAGCTTCGCACCTTTATCATCGAAAGAGTTACGATTAAATGTCTTTTTGTAGTAATCATATACTTTTCCTGCATTTACATGCGCATCAACTGCAGCTTTATCCTCGAAGAACTTAGATTTACTTTCAACTTCTTCTCCTGTATATCCAAGAATTTGTGAGAATAAATTAAACCAGTTCTCGTCCATATTCTCTGCATCAAATGTATGGATACCTTGTCCTCGTTTACCATCAAACAAGTTGAATTGTCCTGTTTTCGTATCTTGAGCAATTTCAAATGATTGTCTAGCTCCTAATACTCCGTAACCAAATCCAGTAATGTTATCTACAGCGTTATATTTCTCAATAACATTTCCACTCGTTGCATCAACAAAATAATGCCAATACCCTGGAGCTGGTTTTGAAATCGATGCCTTAACTAAGTATGCAAGGTAGTAATTACCGTCCTTTTCATATACAAATAAATCTTTTTTCACACCGTCATAACTCTTTACTTTACCAATTTCTTTCTCAATATCTGCCTTTGCAATTGTTTCTGCTTGTTCCGCAGTAATACTTGCAGCTGCAGGAATATTTTTATCATCTAAATTCGGAATAACTTGTCCGAAGAATGCTTTTACATTATTTTCTTTATCAAGTGTAACAGTTTGATCAGAACCGTACACAGGAATGTTATTATGTTTCTCAACTAGCTTCACATGTGTCGTATCAGATTCAGCGTCTTTTTCTTCCCCAACGATATTAAAATGCTTTTCAATATTTCCTGCTAATTTAAACATATCTTTCTTACTCTCTAAGTATTGAAAGACCGTCTCTTTTTTATCTAGTCCTTCCGGTGCTTTCCATTCTTCACCTATGTATGCAGGTGTTTTAAATTCTTGATGATATTGAATTTTTTGTTCTTCCGCTTTCGTTGTCGTTGCCCCAAACGCTCCAAATCCCCCGGCGATAACAGTTAACGCTAATGCTGATGAAATGACTTGCTTTTTCACTATAACATTCCCCATTCCCATAAAGATTTTTGACACTTTTATAAAATTCTGATTTTTTCAGCCGATACCTCCACCGAAAATTTGAGAAACATTTTTCAGACAATTCCAATCAAAAAAGAGGACACCCTATTGGATATCCTCTTTTTTACATATTTTATTGTTTTTTCAATTCAATTGCTAAATAATGAGATTGCTCTTTTGCTTCAATATGAATATCTTCTTCTACCGCTTCTGCTGCATCACGCATAACAAGATTTTCACCATTGATTACACTGCTTCCTTCAATTTGTACAAGGTACAATTGACGGCCTTCTTTCACTGGAAAATGAATTTCTTTTCTAGCCTCTAATGATAAGGAGTATAAATTCGCATCTTGGTGAATTTGAATTGGTGCATTTCCTTCTACTGAAGATACCATATGAAACCATTCATTTTCGCGCTTGCTCCAATCAAATTTAAACTCACCATAGTTTGGTTTATGATCCGCACGGTCTGGTAAAATCCAAATTTGTAATAAACGCAGCGTTTCATCGCCTAAATTATGCTCGCTATGAAATACACCCGTGCCAGCACTCATATATTGAACATGTCCACGCTCAATCGTTCCGCGATTTCCCATGCTGTCTTCGTGTGTTAAAGCACCATCTACAACGTAAGAAATAATCTCCATATCACGGTGCGGATGCATATCAAAACCAGTTTGTGCTGCTACTAGATCATCATTAATAACACGTAACGCTCCGAAGTTCATGTTATTTGGGTTATAGTAATTAGCAAAAGAAAAATGAAAATGTGTATTTAACCAGCCATGATTTGCTCTGCCCATATTTTTATGATCAACTTTTCTAAACATATCCTTCACCTCATACTATCTCGAATTCGAGATTTATTTTAAAATTTCTTCTTACTGTAACTTTTTTAGTAATGTTAATAATTGCTTTTGTTCCTCTATATTTAAATTATGAAACTTCTCTGCTTGGAACGTTTCTTGAGGTGGGACGATTTCCTCATATAAAGCTCTTCCCTTTTCTGTTAAAGAAATATATTTCGTAGTACCCTCTTGTTCACGCGAAATCCACTCAAGCTGCTCCATTTTATTTAAAAGCTGCGTTACATTTCCTTTCGTAACAAATAGCTTATTTCCAAGTTCTTGCTGCGTTAAACGATCATGTCCTCCAACTTGAGCTAACACATCAAACTGGGCGGCAGATACATTCCATTTCTTCAAATGCTGATTCGTCTCACGAATACTCTTATTATAAAAACGTGATAAACGAAACCATAATAGTAGCCCTAATCTATCTCCTGTTTTCATTTCATCACCTCGCTCGTTTTATACCATTAGTTTAGAACTAAACTTTATAAAAGTCAAATACTTATTTTTAATAAGCACAAAGAAAGCACAGCGCTATTTCTCCACTATGCTTTACATTAACTTTCTATTCTTATATTCATCCAATTTCCTCTCCGCGAACTTCCTCGCATCTTTTTCAATCCACCGCTCTTCGTACCGTTCACTTCCCACATACAATATATCTCTCTTATGCTGCATCGCATGGCGAAATTCATGCAGTAGCGTTTTGAGAACTTGTTCATACTCTTCCCACATACAAACGAAAATTAATTGCTTTTCTTTATGATAAAAACCACCTACTGGAAATAAGAACTCTTCTTCCTCTTCCCCTAATGATAGAAGCACATCGTTTGCATCACACGTATCACAAAAAATAACGGGCGTTTTACATGCTTCAATAAGAGAAAACAAATCCTCTCTCAGCTTTTTGACATCCCAAGGAAGCTCCGAATCCAACACATACCAATTCTCTACCTGTTGATATACATTTTGAAACTGGAGTTCCATTTTTCTATAATCCCCTTTCCAAGCACCCTTTTTCTATATGTATGCCACAATATGGTAAATATTAAACGTATTCTTTCATCCTTGAAAAAATACCAATAAAAAAGGAACCTATGTCGACATAGATTCCTTTTCCGTAATCACTTTTTTTTCATCACTTTTTTTAATACAAAATAACCAATTGCACAAACAATAGCAGCAAGTGCAAAGTATTTCATATATGGCCCCGCAACTTTATTAATGCTTTCCCACTCTGTTCCTAATTTAAAACCTAAATATACAAACACAATCGACCACGGAATAACAGCTAATGTAGTTAGCGTAATAAACTTAGCATGTGACATTTTCGCAATACCCGCTGGTATCGAAATAGCATGACGCACAACCGGAATAAAACGTGCAGTAAAGATAACGCCAGTTCCATAACGATTAAACCAATCTTCAGCATAATCAATATGTTTCTTCTGAATTAAAATATATTTTCCATATCGTTCAAGAACAGGTCTTCCTCCATATCGACCAATCCAATAAATGAATAGTTGTGCGATTACACCACCAATTGTACCGAACGCGACAGCGCCCCAAAATGTAATGCTTCCTGTTGATACTAAATAACCTGCATAAGACAATACGATTTCACTTGGAATAACCTCTAGCATTAATCCCAGCATAATTCCCCAATAACCAAGTCCTTCTAAAAAAACTAAAACTGAATGAATCAACTCTCCTAGCATCATTTACCTCTCTTTACTGTTTTCATTGCAAAAATAAAAGTACAAGCAGGAAATATCTTGTACTTTTATTTTTTAAAATTTAGTTAGTCTTCGTATCCCACTTAAAGATTTTATTTAAGAATTTATATACATTCTTCGACTCTTTTGTCAGAAGTGGGCCTAAAATGGATAGTATAAGCACGTATAGTGCTGAGAATGGTTTTAAGACTGACATTAAACCACCGGCGATACCGATATTAGCCATAATGATGGAGAACTCTCCTCTTGAAACGATTGTTAATCCGATATTTGTTGATGCTTTATGAGATAATCCAGCTTGTCTTCCTGCAATCATTCCCGCTACAAAGTTACCGATTATCGTAAGAAGGACAGCACCTAACGTTAACCATATCGCTCCGCCTAATGAGAACGGATCAATACTTAACCCGAAGCTGAAGAAGAAAATAGCTCCGAAAAAGTCTCTAAATGGAACAACAAGATGTTCAATTCGGTCACTATGCTCCGTCTCAGAGAAAACTAATCCTAGAAGAAGTGCTCCAATTGCTTCTGCAACGTGAATTGTTTCTGAAAAACCAGCAATGAAGAATAAAGAAGCAAATACTACAATAATAAAGATTTCATCTGAGCTAATATTGAGCAATTTATTTAATAACGGTGTAGCCTTTCTAGCTACTATAAAGAATAGAAGCATATATCCTAAAGCAATTCCAATTGAAGTAAGGGCACCTAAGAAGGAAGCATGATCCCCAAGTACTAAACCAGAAACAACTGATAAATATACAGCAAGGAATATATCTTCAAACATAATAATTCCTAAAATTAATTCGGTTTCATTATTACCAGTTCTTCTTAAGTCCACTAACACTTTAGCAACGATAGCGCTAGAAGAAATCGTAATAATACCCGCAATAATTAAGATTTCTAGTAATGGGAATCCCATTATAAATCCGTATAACAAACCAAGTGAAAAGTTAATTAAAATATAAATCGTTCCGCCAATCGCAATAGAGCGTCCAGATTTAATTAGTTTTTTCATTGAAAATTCTAATCCTAGATAGAATAGAAGGAATAGAACCCCAATCCGTCCAAGGAAGGAAATTACACTTGCACTTTCAATAAATTTGAGATCGATAACACCTATTGTCGGTGCATGCGGTCCCACTAACATTCCAAGAACGATTAGAAAAGGAATTACTGAGAATTTAAATTTCCCTGCAATTACCGCTGCAATTGCCACTAAAACTAAAGCTGTACCAACTTCAAAAATTAACGTATCCATCTAGTCAGTCCCCCCTATTTGAAAGTAATTCATTAATGATTTTTTTAATTTCTTCTCTCTCACCTGAAACTACAAGCATATCTCCTTCTTCAATTACTGTTTCTGGTCCTGGATTAAATAGCTTCTTCATGTTCTTCTTCATAACTGCGATGATCGTTACGCTATATGTTTTTCTTATTTCAAGATCGCCAATTGTTTTTCCGATTGCTGGAGCTGAATTCTCCACTTTAAACCACTCAATCGCTAAACCTTCAAAAACCATCTCAACATTTTCTAACGCCCTAGGCTTATATACCATTCCACCTAATATTGCTGCGATTTGTCTTGCCTCTGAGTCACGTAGTGAAATACTTGAGATGCTTTCTTCATGGTCTGAATCAAAATGATACATTTCTCTACGTCCATCATCATGAATGACAATTACCATCTTTTCGTTACCTTTCGTAACGATTTGAAACTTATAACCAATACCCGGAAGTTCACTTTCTCTAATATTCATTTTTAGCTCCTCCACAACTTTTTTTATTTTAATTTTCTGTTTTTCTGTCTTTTATTCATGCAATCAACTTTAGAAATTCTAACCACTCAGGATATTTGTGGTTTGGAAATCTTTTATTGTAATAATAAGTGGCCCCTAAAAAGATACTTAAAGATGTAATGATAAAAAATATATTGCTTCTCATTTTCAAACTCTCAAGGCTTACTTTCAATAAAGATTCTTCTCTCAAATTATCCCCACTTTCTCGCTTTAAATTTAGTTTTTTAAAATGTAAATAATTCTAAAAATATTATGATGTAACATAATCATAACACAAAAATGATTTAAGTAACATAACTTTTTAGAAAAATTGATTCTCGTATATTTTTTGCATATAATTTTCTTATTACGAAAAAAAGGAAGTGTATTATATGGTTGATATCTTTAGCAGATTCCTTGAGGTAACGAATAATATTTTATGGTCATATATTCTTATTGCAATGCTAATCGGCTTCGGTCTTTATTTTTCTTTTAAATTAAAATTTGTCCAAATTACTCAATTCAGTGAGATGGTCAGTTTAATTAGTAAAGGATTCAATCGAAAAGAAAAGAAGAAAGATAGCATCTCTCCATTCCAAGCATTTTGCTTAAGTGCAGCAGCACGTATCGGTATCGGGAACTTAGCCGGTGTAGCACTAGCAATTTCAATGGGTGGACCTGGCGCAATATTTTGGATGTGGTTTATCGCGATTATCGGAGCAGCTACTAGTTTTGTAGAATGTACGCTTGCGCAAATCTATAAAGTAAAAGATGGAAGCAGGTTCCGTGGTGGCCCAGCATACTACATGGAAAAAGGGTTAAACAAACGCTGGATGGGTGTCTGGTTTTCACTTCTTATTACAGTTACGTACGGATTAATTTTCAATTCAGTTCAAGCCAATACAGTAACAATAGCGTTTGAAAATGCTTTTGGTCTAGAGCGAACGATCGTAGGAGCTCTATTAGCTGTATTAGTTGCAGTTATTATTTTTGGTGGTATTAAAAGTATTTCACGTATTACCGAAATGATTGTTCCTCCAATGGCAATCGTTTATATCGGTGTGGCTGTTTTTGTTGTTATAAAAAACTTCAATATGTTACCAAGCATTTTCATGGAAATATTTAATGGTGCATTCGGATTAGATCAAGCCATCGCTGGTGGTATTGGTGCAGCAATCAAATACGGAATTCAGCGCGGTTTATTTGCGACAGAAGCAGGTATGGGTAGCTCTCCTAATGCCGCTGCAACTTCAGATGTATCTCACCCCGCTAAACAAGGATTCGTTCAAGCATTAGGTGTTTTCGTAGATACATTCTTAGTATGTACATCAACAGCATTTATCGTATTATGTTCTGGACTTTACAAAGGATCGAATTTAGAAGGTATCGAATTAACACAAAACGCATTAAGTTCACAAATCGGACCGTGGGCAAGCACTTTCTTAGCGATTATTATTTTCCTATTCGCTTTCAGTTCTCTACTAGGAAACTACTATTATGGTGAAACAAATATTGCATTCATTAAAGAAAGTAAAACATGGTTAATGATTTATCGTGTTGCAGTTGTCGGAATGGTATTCTTCGGATCAATCGCTGCTCTTAAAACAGTTTGGAGTTTAGCTGATTTATTCATGGGACTAATGGTATTCACAAACTTAATTGCCATCTCATTCCTTAGCAAATTTGCTTACGCTGCATTAGTAGACTATTTGAAGCAGAAGAAACAAGGAAAAGATCCTGTCTTCGTTGCAAACTCTATCCCTGGCTTAAAGAATACAGAGTGCTGGGATGGACAGGATGTAGAAGAAAAACAAAAAGCTGTTTAACAAATAAAAGCGGAAGCGGCTCGTTCAGAATCGCAGGACACTTCAAGCTCTCGACCTTGAAGCGCTTTTTGCTTCGAGCGAGAGAGCGAAATGACCGGAGATTCTAGTCACCGGAGCTGGATATCATTTAAAGTACAAGCGGCTCGTTTAGAACAAGAGCCATATCTCAAACAAAGGCCCTATTACTTCACCGTAATAGGGCCTTTTATTTACAACAGTTCATAATTTGTTCAAATTAATTCCAGCAAAAGGGTTGATTTATAGAGATTACTAGATTATAATAATTATAAATTAGTAATTGATATCACATAACAACTCAAAAGGAGATTGATCATAATGAACAAACAAGTAATCGAAGTATTAAACAAACAAGTAGCAAACTGGAGCGTTTTATTCACAAAACTTCACAACTTCCATTGGTACGTAAAAGGACCTCAATTCTTCACATTACACGAGAAATTCGAAGAACTTTACACAGAATCAGCTACTCACATCGATGAAATTGCAGAACGTATTTTAGCAATTGGCGGCAAACCAGTAGCAACAATGAAAGAATACTTAGAACTATCTTCTATTCAAGAAGCAGCATACGGAGAAACTGCAGAAGGGATGGTCGAAGCAATCATGAAAGACTACGAAATGATGCTAGTCGAACTGAAAAAAGGCATGGAAATCGCTCAAGACTCTGACGACGAAATGACATCTGACCTACTACTAGGCATCTACACAGAACTAGAAAAACACGCTTGGATGCTACGTGCGTTCTTGAATCAATAATAGACTTTAAAGCGGAAGCGGCTCGTTTAGAGTCGCTTTTTTATGTAATGGTCGCACTTAACGGTACACGAAATTATATCAACGATTTTTCAAACATATCGATCATAACTCGCAATATATCAACGATTTTTTCATTATATCGATCATTACCCGCAATATATCAACGATTTGACAAAGGATATCAATTTGCCGACAAATCACGACAATATCAGCGCCCCTCTCCCCTACTTTTATCAATATATTACAATCTCATCTATGTTAAAATATAGGAAACACCCTTTAGTATCATAGATCCAAAAAGCTTTTCCAAATTCATCATTTACTACTTAAATGACGGGAGTGGTTCAGTTGAAAGACTACTTAATTAGAGCATTTTTTGCGTTAATAACAGTTGGGGTTCTCTTACTTATAGCTAATATTTTCAATATACGTGTCGAGGTTAAAGACTATGCTTTCCTCGTTGTCGTAGCAATTGGTGGCGGATGGGGTGGCTGGTACCTGTATAAAAAACAAAATAAAAATAACAATAAAGGCATTCCGAAATAATATGGAATGCCTTTATTCTATATTACATAATTAAACTTAAACCAATAATAAAAGTAGTCCCCAAAAAATATTATAAAAACCCATATTCTATGGTAAATAAAAAGAATTCATTTTGAATATAGAAACAGTCCAAAATCTTGCATAACAGAGGTATAACCCATTTGCCGCAACATTGTGGCTATATTCCCACGGTGATATGCTCCGTGGGTGACGACGTGTAGTATTGTTTCAGAAACCGTCGTATCTAGGTGCCCAGCATATGGATTATCAACCTCAACCACTTTTTCATAATCTTGTTGACTACTTAAAAGTACTTTATATCGTTTAGATAATTCATAAAAACTAGTTTTCATTTCCTCAATATTTTTTGTTTCCAGCTGCTCTCTCAATTGGTCTGTGTTTACCATTGCATCACTCATGCTTTTACCAGAAATAATCTCAAACCAGGCTAAATCTGTGAGGTATATGTGAGACATTACTTTTGCCACCGAAGAAAAACCACTCTTAACTTCCTTATGGAAAATGTCTTGCGGTAGTTCTTTTAAGCGATTTAAAATAACTTCATTTGCCCATAAGTGGTAATTATACATTTTTAATACAGAACGCCCCATGCTCATCTCTCCTCCAATTTTCACTTTAATGATTAGATTATGATACATAGCTGATTAAAAATTTCCAAAGGATTACATCTATAAAATTTATTCTGATTTCGATTAAAAAAACCTCTACTAACTTCATAAAAACATTCGGTATCTTCCAAAATCTGACCCTTTAACGGAACAATTATATATCACTCAATAATTCCTTACTCACCCTTTATTTAGATGTTCTTTTTTAATTCATCAAAACATCTCTCCATCTACTTCCCCTCTTCAAACGCTTCCACATCTCACTATCAATATATTGAACCAAATTAAAAACACATGCTTTTTTAAAATAAACTTACATGTGTTTCCAAAGACATCTATAAAAAACAAAGCAATCAAAATGATAAAGGCATTCCAAAGTAATATGGAATGCCTCTTTTATTGCCTTCTGTAATAAATAATGAAATTCAGACCACTAATACAACCAATCGCAATAAACATACAAAACGATTGTGGATCTCCACCTAGATTATACTCATCAACGATAAAACCAATCATAAAAAGCGTTATCGCCGAAACACCGATACACAATATCGAAATAAACCAAAGCGAAAATTCATTAATTAGCTCTTTCTTCTGTGTTGAAACAATTAGCATAACAAGAATAGACGCTGCTAAAATACTTTTAAAAACCGGACGTAAATACACAAACTCCTCCATCTATTTCTCCTTTCCCAAAAACATTACATCTAAACATTAACATATTTAACCAAATTAAAAACACATGCCTTTTTCAATTAAAACGACATGTGTTTCCGTATTTGCTATGATAGTTGCTTCCACTTCGTTCCCAAAACAGGACGCTCATAATTTTGGATTGCATGAATTAGTTTATCTGCCGTCTCAGCTGAAACAATCAATTCTTTATTTGATGGATTCATAAATCCTTCTTCTGCTGCACGTTCAACCATTTGCAGAATTGGTCCATAAAAACCTTTTATGTTTAATAAACCAACCGGCTTATTGTGTATACCAATTTGTGACCAACATACAACTTCAAATAGTTCTTCAAACGTTCCGTATCCGCCTGGAAGCGCAATAAAAGCATCTGCAAGCTCTGCCATTTTCGCTTTACGTTCGTGCATTGTTTCTACTTCAATTAATTCTGTTAATCCTGTATGCACAATTTCTCCTCGGAATAGACCGCGCGGCATAACACCTGTTACACGTCCACCTAAACGAAGAACTTCGTTTGCTACTTCTCCCATTAATCCAACGCATGAACCACCGTATACGAGCTCATAGTCGTTCTCAACAAACATTTTACCTAACTGAATTGCCTGCTCTTTAAACTCTGGTCTCTCCCCTAAATTAGAACCTGCAAACACACAAATCTTTCTCATTCCTACACCCCGAAACTATATATTGTTATGATACAATTGACATTGTACAACATATTGAGGAGATGAGGAAGAAATGGATATCGTTGCATTCCAAAGATGGGTTGAGGAATTTTACGAAAAACGAAGCTGGTCACAGTATAATGCCTTTATTCGCTTAAATTTCTTAACTGAGGAAGTTGGGGAAGTTTCACGAGTCGTTCGCGCTATTGAAATCGGCCGTGATCGCCCTGATGAAGATGCGAAAACAGAAGAAGAGCTAAAACAAGAACTAAAAGAAGAACTTGGCGATGTACTATCTAACCTTATTATTCTTTCGCAAAAATATGATTTAGATTTACAAGACATTATGGACGCACACGTCACAAAGCTTTCGAAAAGATTCGAAGCATCTAAATGAGAATATTATCAATTATGGTATAATATTCTTGTCACAATACTAAGGGGGATTTTATGTTATCAAAAAAATTGCACGACGCATTAAATGAACAAATGAACTTTGAATTTTACTCTGCCCATGCTTATATGGCAATGGCTGCTTACTGTACAGCTGAGAGCTATGATGGATTCGCTAACTTTTTCCTTGTACAAGCTGAAGAAGAACGTTTCCACGCAATGAAGCTTTACAACTATATTAATGACCGCGGAGAGCGCGCTATTATTACTGGATTTGATAATCCGAATAACGAATACGAATCTGTATTAAACGCTTTTGAAGTCGCACTTGAGCACGAGCGTGAAGTAACGAAACGTATTTACAACTTATCTGATATCGCTTGGGATGAGCGTGAACATGCAACAATTACATTTTTAAAATGGTTCGTCGATGAGCAAGTAGAAGAAGAAGCTTCATTCGATAGCATCATCCAAAAACTAAAACGTATTACAAGCGATTCAAACGCACTGTTTATGCTAGATGCTGAATTAGAGAAACGTACATTTACGCCTCCAACTGAGTAATATTTCAATCACCTTAATACATGTATTAAGGTGATTTTTTTGTTTGCTCTCTATCTTAAAATCACCTTAAATTTCCTCATATTTGACATAGTGCCAGATATAAAATGGTATTATTTTCAATATAAAAACGAATATACGAGGAGAGGAAAAATGAATCAACGTGTAGAATCTGTTGATGCAATTCGTGGTTTCGCTTTGTTTGGCATTTTACTAGTCAATATGACATTAATTCAATTTGGGTTCTTCACCAGTGAAAAACCCACTTATCTATTTGGCGATCTTGATAAAGGTGCTAATTGGTTTATTCAATTTTTCGGCACACATAACTTTATATCCCTATTTTCTTTTCTATTTGGACTTAGCATTATTTTGTTACAAAAAAGTATTATCGCAAAAGGAAAAAAATTCTTCCCCACATACATAAGACGTATTATCATTCTTTTACTACTCGGCTACATTCATGGCACTTTTGTTTGGGAGGGAGATATTTTATTTGCATACGGAATAATCGGGATTTTTTTAATGATATTCATCAATCGAAAACCGAAAACTTTGCTCATTTGGGCGATTATTCTACTCGCACTTATTACACTTATGTCTTATCAAACTGATCCATCTACAAATATAAATGATTTCGCACCTTATACTGAAAAAGAACATAAAGTCCATCAAACTGGAAGCTATATGGATCACGTCAACTTTAGATTGACTGAAAATCCTTTTGATTACATGGGAATTGACGGTGCATTCGGATTATTTTTTATATCAGTTTTCGCAATAATTTTTATGTCTCCACTGTTCCTACTCGGAATGTATGTAGGGAAAAAAGGCTGGCTATTTGAGGTCAGTAAACATATACCTGCTGTCAAAAAAATATGGTTTGCCACCGGTCTCTTCTCTTTTACAATTAAAATCTTAGCTATGTTCGTAAAGCACCCGCTTTTAATTATGTTACAAGATGGCCTTACACCAGTAACTATGACCTTCTTTTACGGAAGCACAATCATTTTATTATTCCATTACAAAAAAGCAACCCGTCTACTAACATACATGGCGAACATGGGGAAAATGTCCGTTAGTAATTACTTAGCACAATCTATTATCGCAACAACCATTTTTTACGCATATGGATTTGGCTTATACGGGAAAATCGGATATTTCTTCGGTATTCTTTTAACCATCGGAATTTATACAATTCAATTATTCGTTAGCACCTATTGGCTCCAGAAATACCGAATGGGGCCAGTGGAATATGTGTGGAGACTGGGAACTTATTTAGAGAAACCACGTTTTAAAAGAAACTTGGATAAAGCAAGTTAAACAAAAAAAGCAATGAGCCTACGCTCATTGCTTTTCTTAATTTATTAAAGCATAACCCCAACGATAATCGCTGATAATATACTTACTAACGTTGCACCGTATACAAGTTTTAAACCGAATGATGAGACAACGTTTGCTTGTTTGCCATCAATACTCTTCGTTGCACCTGCGATAATTCCGATAGATGAGAAGTTCGCAAATGATACAAGGAAGATAGATAAAATACCTACTGTACGAGCTGATAAATCGCCAGCTACTTTTCCAAGGTCAAGCATTGCAACGAATTCGTTCGTTACTAATTTTGTTGCCATAATTTGTCCTGCTTGTAACATCTCTGATGTTGGAATACCCATTACGAATGCTAATGGTGAGAAGATATATCCTAAAATGCTTTGGAATGTGATTCCGAAAATTGAATCGAATACACCATTAATTGCTGTAATTAATGCTACGAAACCGATTAACATCGCCGCTACTGTTACAGCGATAGAGAAACCAAGCATAATATATTCGCCTAACATTTCAAAGAATGTTTGTTTCTTGTCTTCTTGTAATTCTAAAATATCGTCTTCTTCTTTTACTTCATATGGATTAATGATATGAACGATAATGAATCCACTGAATAAGTTTAATACAAGTGCTGTTACTACATATTTTGGATCAATCATTTTCATATAAGAACCGACGATTGACATCGATACTGTAGACATTGAAGATGCACAAAGTGTGTATAAACGATTTTTCGGTAATTTGCTTAGTTGATCTTTTACTGTAATGAATACTTCCCCTTGACCAACGATTGCAGCTGCTACCGCATTATATGATTCTAGTTTTCCTAAACCGTTAACTTTACTTAATAAGAAACCGACTGCACGAATGATAATCGGTAAAACTTTAATATGTTGCAGGATCCCGATTAATACTGCTAAGAAAATAATCGGTAATAATACTGTTAAGAAGAATGGTGCTTGTCCATCGTTTGCTAGACCACCAAATACGAAATTAACCCCAGCTTCCGCAAATTTTAAAATAGAACCAAATCCATCTGCGATTCCTTTTACTAATACAAATCCGACCTTTGTATTTAGTAAGAAATACGCAAGTACCAATTGAATGACAAGCATAAGTGCAATTGGTTTATATTTAATCTTCTTACGATCTGAACTGATAAGGAAACCTAGTACAAACACTACAAGTAAACCGACTAGAAACATTACTATTTTCATATGTGAATCCCCCACTTCTCCCACGAATTGTTGGTCGTATAACGTATAACGAATGACGTCTGACCATTGTTGTTAAAAAAATTTAAAACCCCTAAAACTATTCAACTGTCATCTAAAATCAGTAAGCGTTTACATAAATTACAATTTATAAAAGGTAGCTTCTTCTCTCCTACCATACTTGAAAGTCTGAAATTGATACCACCTACAAATCAAATTGTAAGCGTTATCTAGGTGAAATGCAATATAAATTTTAAAAGATTTTTATATGTTAATATATTCCTAATTAATTGGTTTTTTCATGCAAATTTACCATAAAAAAATAGCCCTAGCTATGAGCTAGAGCCATCCTTTTTTATAACATAACACCAACGATAATCGCTGATAGAATACTTACTAATGTCGCACCGTACACAAGGCGTAGACCGAATGATGATACAACATTTGATTGGTTTTCATCGATACCTTTCGTTGCACCTGCGATAATTCCGATAGATGAGAAGTTCGCAAATGATACAAGGAATACAGAAAGAATACCAACTGTACGAGCCGATAAATCACCAGCTACTTTTCCAAGATCAAGCATCGCAACAAACTCGTTTGATACTAATTTTGTTGCCATAATTTGTCCCGCTGTTACCATCTCCGCTTGCGGGATACCCATTACGAATGCTAATGGTGAGAAAATATATCCTAAAATAGCTTGGAATGTAATACCGAACATTGAATCAAACAAGCTATTGATTGCTGTAATTAATGCTACGAAACCAAGTAACATAGCTGCTACTGTAATCGCGATTGTGAAACCAAGCATAATGTACTCGCTTAGCATTTCAAAGAATGATTGTTTTTTCTTATTTTCTAATTTCAGTGTATCTTCTTCTTCTGTAATATCGTACGGGTTAATAATATGAATGATAATGAAACCACTAAATAAATTTAATACAAGTGCTGTTACTACATATTTCGGTTCAATCATTTTCATATAAGAACCAACAATTGACATCGACACTGTAGACATTGAAGATGCACATAATGTATATAAACGATGTTTTGGGATTTTACTTAATTGATCTTTTACTGTAATAAATACTTCTGCTTGTCCAACAATGGCAGCTGCTACTGCGTTATATGATTCTAGTTTTCCTAGACCATTTACTTTACTTAACAACGTACCAATAGAACGAATAAATATCGGTAAAATTTTAAAGTGTTGCAGAATTCCGATTAAAACCGCAAAGAATACGATTGGTAATAACGCTGTTAAGAAGAATGAAACCTCTCCTTTATTAACAAGACCACCAAATACGAAAATGATTCCAGCTTCCGCATATCCAAGAAGTGCGCCAAATCCATCTGAAATTCCTTTTACTAAAATATAACCAACTTGTGTATTTAATAAGAAATAAGATAATACTAGCTGAATAATAAGCATAATTGCGATTGGTTTATACTTAATCTTCTTTCGATCGGCACTTATAAGAAAACCGAGTACAAATACAACGAGTAATCCTACAAGGAACATAACAAACTTCATTAATAAAATCCTCCATTTAACTCTTCATTAACGTTGAACGTCTGACCATTCGAAACAAGAAATAATCCGAACTTTCCATTTCTCCTCCAAAATCTTCAATCGGATAGGAAAGATCATAAAACCTCTTATTTCAAAGGCATTTTCCATTCTAACATAAATCACAACTCATATCCGCACTTTTCTTAAAAAAATACATTTTATTATGAAACATTCATGAATGTTCGTCTTTTTCATTATAAAGCGAAACTTTAATGAGCAGAAGTTTCACTTCATACAAATAGCTGAACCAACAAAAAATGAGCATCAAGTTTCACTCGATGCTCACCTCATTATACCGCTTTTTCTTTATCAGCTACCGCTGGCTTATCCCAACACTCTGTATTGTTCAAACCTGGAATAGACTCCGCATAAAAGACTGGATCTTTCCCTTGTTTCTTTTGCTTAATATAATCTGATAACGCTGCGAAAGCGTACTTAGAAAGGAATACAATTGCTACTAAGTTAATAACAGCCATAATTCCCATAAATAAATCTGCTAAATCCCAAACGATTTGAATTGTCGCTACAGACCCTAGCATAACCATACCAAGTACAGCAATGCGGTATGCATTTAATAACACTTTACTTCCATTTAAGAACTCAATATTTGTTTCACCATAGTAGTAGTTACCTACTAATGAACTGAATGCAAACAAGAAGATTGCCACTGCCACAAATATAGAAGCCCATGGACCGATATGTTGACTTAACGCCTGCTGCGTTAATTGAATTCCATTTAAATCAGCTGCATTATGCACGTCTGATAAAAGAATGATAAATGCTGTACAACTACAAATTAATAATGTATCTGTAAATACCCCTAAAGTTTGAATGAAACCTTGTTTAACTGGGTGCGTTACGTTCGCAGTCGCTGCTGCGTTTGGCGCACTACCCATACCTGCTTCATTTGAGAATAATCCACGTTTTACCCCTAATAAAATCGCAGCTCCTAATCCTCCGCCTACTACTTCTTTAATTCCGAAAGCATGTAAGAAAATTTCTTTAAATACATATGGAATTGCCGTAATGTTTGTTACAACAACGAATAATGCCACTGCTACATAAATAATTGCCATTACTGGAACAATCATTTCAACCGCGCGAGCAATTCGTTTTACTCCGCCGAAAATAATAATTGCAAGTAAACCAGCCATAACAAGACCTACTAATCTGCTATCTGTTTTAAATGCACCATCAAAGGCAGCTGCTACAGTATTAGACTGTACAGCGTTAAAAATCAATCCGAAACTTACTGTTATTAGAACAGAGAACACAACACCTAACCAGCGTTTCTTTAAACCCTTTTCCATATAATACGCTGGGCCCCCACGGAATGCATTCCCATCTTTTACTTTATAAATTTGCGCTAATGTGCTCTCTACAAATGCAGAAGCACCCCCAATTACCGCGATTAACCACATCCAAAATACTGCTCCTGGACCACCTGCTGAGATCGCAATAGCTACACCAGCTAAGTTACCAGTACCTACACGAGAAGCTGTACTCATACAAAACGCTTGGAATGATGATACACCGCTCTTCTCTTTTTGCGCTTTTCTCGTTTTCGAGCTTGCCCCATCCCCAAGCAAACGAATCATTTCACCGAAGTAACGAACTTGGACAAATTTCACACGAAATGAAAAATAGAGTCCTAACCCAATTAACATCGCAATAATGACATATGACCAAAGGACATTATTTACATCCCCAATTACCTTAGTTAAAAAATCCATATTTGCATTGCCCCCTCTTCCTAACAATAAGAAAATTATATTCTAAAAACTTTAAGTAATCAAGAACTTTATGTTAGGTTTTGTGACATGAGTATGTCACTTACATTAACATACGTGTTTTTTTACATAAAAATCTAGCCATTACATGCATTTATCCCGCATTAACGGGCAGTAAGACCCCCACCTCAAAATTCAACTAATAATCAATCACTTATCCTCTTCGACCAGTCATACTTTTAAAACAGTACATTCCCCACAAATAACGAGAGAGAAATAAACAAAAAAGTTATATTAATAATTACCTCTCATCCTTTTCATCATTTACTACAACAAAAAAGGCGAGCATCGAATTTACCTCGATGCTCGCCTTTTCAATTACACTGCTTTTTCTTTATCTGTTACCGCTGACTTATCCCAACACTCTGTATTCGTTAAACCAGGAATAGAATCTGCACTGAAGACTGGATCTTTCCCTTGTTTCTTTTGCCTTACATAGTCTGCCAATGCAGCATACGCAAATCGACCAAGAAGTGTAATCGCAATTAAGTTCGTGATTACCATTAGACCCATAAATAAGTCTGCCATATTCCATACAACTTGAAGCGTCGCAACAGAACCGAATAATACCATTCCAACTACCGCAATACGGTAAATCGTTAACCACGTTTTGCTTTGCTTAATGAATTCAATATTTGTTTCACCATAATAGTAGTTTCCTAGAAGTGAACTAAATGCAAATAAGAAAATAATAATCGCTAAGAAACTGCTCGCCCATGGGCCAATTTGTGAACTTAATGCATTTTGTGTTAATTCAATACCTTCTAAATTCGTTGCTTTATATGCACCAGAACATAGTACGATAAATGCTGTCGATGTACATACTAAGAATGTATCTACTAATACTCCAATCGTTTGAATAAAACCTTGTTTTGCTGGATGCGTTACATCAGCTGTTGCTGCCGCGTTCGGCGCACTACCCATACCTGCTTCGTTCGCAAATAATCCGCGCTGAATACCATATTTCATCGCAGCACCGATACCGCCACCTACAGCTGAATCTAATCCGAATGCACCTTTAAAGATTTCCGTAAACACATCTGGTATTAAATAGAAGTTTTTAATAACAACAAAAATAGCTACCGCAATATAAATAAGCGCCATTGGCGGAACAATCATTTCCGACATACGTGCAATACTTTTTACACCACCAAAAATAATAACCCCAACTAATGCAGCTAATACAATACCAACAATATAACGCTCTAAGCCAAATGCATTTTCAAACGCTAATGTTACTGTATTTGCTTGTACTGAGTTGAAAATTAAACCGTAACTAATTGTAATCAGAATAGAGAACCAAATCCCCATCCAACGTTTATTTAAACCTTTTTCCATATAGTAAGCAGGACCACCACGGAAGCCACTGCCATCTTTTATTTTATAAATTTGTGCAAGCGTACTTTCTACGAAACTTGAAGACGCACCGATAATCGCAATAACCCACATCCAAAATACAGCTCCGGGTCCTCCCATAGAAATAGCTAACGCTACACCAGCTAAGTTCCCGATACCAATACGAGCTGCAGAACTCATACAGAACGCTTGGAACGATGATACGCTGCCCTTTTTACGTGTCTTGCCAGTTAGTCCATCACTCATTAAACGAATCATTTCCCCTAAATGAGTAAGTTGTACGAATTTTAATTTAATAGAAAAATAAAGCCCTAAACCAATTAACATTGCAATAAGAATATATGACCAAAGAATCGTATTCGTCGACGAAACGAATTGTTCCAAAATATTCATACAATTAACCCCTCCTTTTCTCCATAAATCGAATTATATTCAAAAAATATTCAAAAATCAACATTTTTCGACAGTTTGCGACTTCCAAATATTAGGCCCCTTCCAATGGATGCATTGTTCTTTTGTGATTTTACTTTCACAAGCTGTGCATACTAAACAAAAAATAATTTCATAAACAACACCATTGACAAAAATACATAACTGTAACTATAATGGTTACAACAGGTTGTAACAAACCTAATTACAATACATTCATTCATTTTCAGATATACACTTTAACAAAACACTTTGGAGGGATTTATTATGAAAATTGGAATTATCGGAGCAACTGGTAAAGCTGGAAGTCGTATTTTAAAAGAGGCATTAGATCGCGGACATGAAGTAACTGCAATCGTAAGAAATGCTGCAAAAATTACAGAAGAAAACGTAAAAGTTTTAGAGAAAGATGTATTTTCTCTTACATCTAACGATCTACAAGCATTCGATGTAGTTGTAAATGCATTCGGTGCTCCAGCAGGACAAGAACACCTTCACGTAGATGCAGGAAACGTACTTATTGAAGCTGTGAAAGGTGCACCAAATACAAAATTACTTATAGTTGGCGGAGCAGGAAGCTTATTTGTAGACGAAGAAAAAACAACACGTGTATTTGATACACCAGGTTTCCCGGGCGAATACCTTGCAACAGCTCAAAACCAAGGTAAAAACTTAGAACTCTTGCAACAAACAAATGATATCACTTGGACATTCATTAGCCCTTCTGCACTATTTGCATTAGGAAAACGCACTGGTTCTTACAAAGCTGGCAAAGACAATCTTCTTGTTAACTCAAAAGGTGATAGCTACGTAAGTTACGAAGACTTCGCAGTTGCAACACTTGATGAAATCGAAAACCCAAAACATGTAAACGAACGCTTCACAGTAGTTTCTGAAGCTGAATAATAAGAAAAAGCTCGTAAAACATTATGTTTTACGAGCTTTTTCTTATTATTGCACTTGCTCTAATCCATTTCGAGTAATCTTAAAGGATATTTCTTGCCCCTTCATCGCATCCTCTTTTTTAACTAACTCATTCTTTTTGTACCAATTCAACCGACTCGGTTCCGCATGGTATACTTTCAGCACATCTCCATACTCAAATGCCGTTCCATTTACTTGCCCAGCAAAATTCTTTGAAGTCTCTTGTCCTTCTGCCGTTACATGCTTTTTCTCATTTCCATTTTGATCATAAATCGTAAGGCCTATATACTGCTCATTTACAAAGCGATAATGAATCTCATCATTTGTAAATGTTGCATGTAATTTCTTTTCAGCGTAGTTTAACGTAATAATTGAACGTGTTACATTCGACACACCTTGATATACTATGCTATCTCCATATGTAACTTCCACAGATACTTCTGTCACTTTCTTATTCCCAAAGCGATCTTTCGTTTCTACTTTGGCTTTTTGTTCACCGATTTTTGTTGTATCCGGTTTTTCTACAAATGCGAGTACTTCTCCATCTTTCACTTGAACAAAGTCTTTCGCATCTAATTTTTCAGCGTCCGTTCCGATTACTACTTTTTGTGGGACTGCTGTTACTTCTTGCTGCGCTTCCATTCTCTCGAAACCGTTTTCCGTTACTTTAAAGTACAACTCTTGTTTCCCTTTACCATTACTTACAAACTCATTCTTTTGATACCACTTCAATCGATCTGATTCTGCGTGATATACCTTAATAACATCACCATATGCGAAGTCTACACCATTTAACTGTTCTGCAAAGTTTTTCGAACTCTCTTGCCCTTCTGCCGAAATAACTTTCTTTTCATTTCCATTTCGATCATATAGCGTGATTCCCATATATTTTTCATTCTCAAAACGATAATGAACTTTAGCATCCGTAAATGTTGCCTGTAGCTTTTTCGTATTATGATCCGCAGTTACGATAGAACGCGTATTATTACCATCACCTTGGAAGACTAAGCTATCGCCATAAATTACTTCCAATGGCACTTCCGTCACTTTCTTATTTCCAAAACGATCTTTCGTTTCTATTTTCACTTTTTGTTCACCGATTTTTGTTGTATCCGGTTTTTCTACAAATCCAACTACTTCTCCATCCTTCACTTGAACAAAGTTTTTTACATCTAATTTTTCAGCGTCTGTTCCGATTACTACTTTTTGTGGGACTGCTGTCACTTCTTGTTGAGCTTCCATTCTTTCGAAACCATGCTCTGTCACTTTAAAGATTACTTCATGAACACCGTACTCTGTATTCACTAGTTCATTCTTGTTATACACTTTAAATCTATCAAACTCTTTTTGGTATACCTTTACCATATCCCCATATTCAAACGCCATTCCGTTGAATTGTTCTGCAAATCCTTTTGTATTCTCAGATGCTTTTACTGATAGAGCTTTCTTCTCTTTTCCATCTTTATCGTATACAGTCATCCCCATATACTTCTCATCTGCAAATGACGTATGCATTGGACTTTCTGAATCTGTTGTACTGAATTTCTTTTCTTCATGTTTTAACGTGACAACTGACTTAATATTACTTTCATCATCCCATGTACCGAAGAACATAATGCTGTCTCCGTAAATGACTTCTAACGGTACTTCCGTCACTTTCTTGTGCCCAAAACGATCTTTCGTTTCTACTTTTACTTTTTGTTCACCGATTTTTGTTGTATTCGGTTTTTCTACAAATCCAACCACTTCTCCATCTTTCACTTGAACAAAGTTTTTTGCATCTAATTTTGCAACATCAGTTCCGATTGTCACTTTTTGTGGAATTACTGTTACTGTTTGCTCAGATTCCAATCTTTCAAATCCGTTTTCAGTAATTTTGAAAAGCAGTTCCTTTATCTCTTTATTTTTCCCTTCTCCCCCATATACACCTTTTTGATACCAATGTAAGCGAGAAGATTCTGCATGATACACTTTCAACACATCTCCATACTCAAATGCTAATCCATTTACTTCTTTGGCAAAAGCTTTTGTATTCTCCAAGCCTTTTACCTCTATATTTTTCTTCTCTTTTCCCTCTTTATTGTACATTGTGAATTCAAAATACTTCTCATCTCCAAAGTAATCATGGATCAAATGACTCGTATCTGTCGCACTCATTTTCTTTGTATCATGATGTAACGTTATAATTGATTTCATATCGTCAGTGCCATAGCTTAATCCGTATACAAGTAGGCTATCTCCATACGTTACTGTTAGAGGTACTTCCGTCACTTTCTTATTCCCAAAACGATCTTTCGTTTCTACTTTTACTTTTTGTTCACCGATTTTTATTGTATCTGGTTTTTCTACAAATCCGAGCACTTCTCCATCTTTCACCTGAACAAAGTCTTTCGCTTCTAATTTTTCAGCGTCTGTTCCGATTATTACTTTTTGCGGTACTGCTGTTACTTCTTGCTGGGCTTCCATTCTCTCAAAGCCCTTTTCTGTTACTTTAAATAATAATTCTTTCTCTACCTTCGCCTTACCTTGTCCGATAAAGTCATTATTTTGATACCAATTAAAGCGATCTGATTCTGCATGATATACTTTAACAACATCACCGTACTCGAATTCTAGCCCATTAATTGCATTCGCAAATTCTTTTGCCTTTTCAATACCTTTTACAGTTACTTTCTTTTTCTCAATCCCATTTTGATTTAGTAATGTAAATTCAAAATACGTCTCTTCTTTAAAATAGTGGTGCACTTGATTTAAATCAGCTGTCGCACTAAATTTTTTCTCATTATGTTGCAATGTTACAATTGATTTAATATCTGTATTATATTTAAGCCCTTTAAATACTAAACTGTCTCCATATGTCACTTCTAATGGAACTTCCGTCACTTTCTTATTTCCAAAACGATCTTTCGTTTCCACTTTTACTTTTTGTTCACCGATTTTCATTGTATTCGGTTTTTCTACAAAACCAATTACTTCTCCACCTTTTACTTGAACAAAGTTTTTCACTTCTAATTTTTCAGCGTCTGCCCCGATTACCACTTTTTGTGGTACTGCTTCTACTTCCTGTATACCGTCTATTAGTTCATATCCTTGTGGAGTAATCTTAAAGAACTTTTC